>JBBYJM010000037.1:0-6308 GCA_043196275.1 Thermoplasmata archaeon | reverse complement strand
TCTCTCCCGAGCGGCCGAGATCGCCCACCAAACCTGGATCGAAGGCGGGGGCGCCCGGGTGGCGATCGACCGGTTGCGTCAGGAGCTCGGGGTGCGCGCCATCGTGGAGGGACCGGAGGTGCCCGGCCCGCGGAGCGAAGCCTCGATCGAGCCTCACCTCGGCCGGGCGCTGGTGTCGGCGCTCTCCTCGGGGAGTTGCGACGTCGGCGAGCTTCATCGGTGGGAGGTTCTCTGGGCCCGGCGGGCCGGTCGACCCCCGCTCGCCACGACCACCTTCTGGCGCCGGATGGTGACCCTCGAACGGCGCGGTTGGCTGCGTCGTGAGGTCCGCTGCGGCGGAGTCGGTGGGAGCCGGACCCGGCTGGTGGCGCGCCGCCCCGTTGCGGAGTGGGTCACGGCTCGGCCGACCCCGGAAACTCGTCCAGACGGCGGGCTCGTCGGGTCGGCGGGCGTGCTGGCGTAGGGTGCGACGGAACCGGTGGGACGACATCGCCCTTCGGCCGGACCTGCCGGAAGACCATCTCGGCCAGCGCCCGGGATCCGAGCGCGGCCTCAACCCGATCCCAGGGTGCGGTGCGGAGCGCCTCGCGGTCGGCGACGCCGGCCCGGTGGAGGGCCCGGGCCCGGACCCGCCCGACGCCCCGCAGACGGACGAGGTCGAGGAGTTCGGGCCGGACGCCATACTGGACCCGCAGCGAAAGGTCGTCCAGCCGAGCCGCGAGCCGGCGTTGGAACCGCTGGGCCAGCCGACCGGCGCCGAAGAGCAGCCGGTTGGCGTCCTCGACCTTCGCTCGGAGGTCGCCCGCCCCGATGCCGAACCGTTCGGTGATCTCGACGATCGGGGTTTCGTCCATCCAGGCTTCGAGGAGTTCGGCCGTTTTGAGGGTCGCGAGGAACATTTCGAGGTCGAGGTTGAGGGGAGGCTCCTCCGGCCGAACCAGGAGTTCCTCGAGCTCCTGGGTCATCCGTTCCAGCAGATCCGGTTCCTCCCCCCGCTTCAGGAACAGCGGCGGCAAATCGGGGGTGGCGGCAATTGCGGCGAGCAGCGGGAACTCCGAACCGCCGAGCGGGGCCTTCTCGAGGGCCGAGCGCAGGACGGTCGCCGTGACGGGGTCCAGGTAGAGTTCGCTCGTGAGCTCGCCGAAAGGGGTGGCCCGCAGGCCCGGACCCGGGGCAAGGAACTCCGCCTCCTTCAGGTACGTCCGAACCTGCCCGACCACGTCGGCCAACTCGGGAAGCGAGAGCGTCTGCCCGTAGAAGGTGCCCCGGAAGAACGCCTCGAGCTCGGCCTCCGACCGGACCGCGCCGCTCGCCACCAGGGCGAGGAGGTGCATCCTCAGGGCCGGCTCCGCCGCGAGCCGGCTCTCCACCTCCTCGGGCGGGGAGCGGAGGTAGGCATCGATGAGCGCCTCCTGATCCTCCGGGCGGCGGGCGACGAGCAGGGCCTCGCCGACCCGGTCAAAGCGGGGCCGTCCGGCCCGCCCGAGCATCTGTTGGATCTCCATCGCCGGAATCGGGGTCTGCATCCCCAGCGCATCGTTGTAGCGAGTGGTGTCGCGAACGATGACCCGCCGGGCCGGCAGGTTGATGCCGGCGGCCAGGGTCGGGGTCGCGACGAGCGCCTTGAGCGCCCGGGATTTGAAGGCCCGTTCGATGACGGCCCGCTCATCGGAGGCGAGCGAGGCGTTGTGGAAAGCGACACCGTTCGGCAAAAGCCCCGCGAGGCGCCGGATCCCTTCGGTGGTCTCCTCCGAGGCCGTGCTCAGTTCATCGGCGGCCGCCCGGGCCTGCGCCCGGCCCGCCGCATCCAGTTTTCGGGCGACCACGGGTGCGAGGGCATTCGCCACCGATTCGCTCGCCTTGCGGGTGTTGACGAACACCAGCGCCTGGCCCCCCTCGTCGATCACCTCCTCGACGAGCGCGGCCACCGGATCCCGGCGGGAAGGTACCTCCCGTTCGCCCCCGTCCTCGTAGGTGATCCGACCGTCGCACCAGACCCCCCTCCGGAGCACGACCGGGCGGAAGTCGCTGGCAATGTGGTCGGCGCCGAGCCATCGGGCAACCTCCGCGGAGTTGCCGACCGTGGCCGACAGGGCGACCACTTGGAGGGCCGGATGGAGGCGGCGCAGCCGAGTCAGCGAAACCTCCAGGGTCGGTCCCCGGTCGGGGTCGCGCATGAGGTGGATCTCGTCCGCCACCACGACCGAGAGCCGGTCGAGCCACGAATGTCCCTTGCGAAGCAGGGCATCGGCCTTTTCGCTGGTCGCGACGAGCAGGTCGGCCTTCCCGAGTTGCTCGTTGGAAAGATCGTGGTCCCCTACCGAGACTGCGACGCGAATGCCTAGGCTCTCGAACTGGCGCAGCTCCTCCGCCTTCTCGTGGGCCAGGGCCCGCAGCGGAACCAGATAGAGGCCGGTCCGGCCGGCGCAAGCCGCCCGGATCAGGGTGAGGTAGGCGACCAGGGACTTCCCGCTCGCCGTCGGACAGGCGAGCAGCACGCTCCTGCCCTGGAGCGCCGGCCGAAGCGCGGCGGCCTGGGGGGGGTAGAGCGCGGTGATCCCGTGCGACCGGACCGCCGCCTCGACTTCCGGCGCGAGGCCGATCCCCGAGAGCTCGACGCGGGCCGAGGGGTCGGGGGGTGGGGCGGGCGGGGCCGGAACGAATCGGGAGGAGGGCACGGACGGAGGACTCCTCGAGAGTACAAAGCCCCGCGCGACGGTGTGTGGGGGTGCGGGAGTCTACGGAGACCGTGTCGTCCGAAGCTCACGGGCCTTCCGGAGAAGGTACGCCGCCAGGGCGCGTCGGGTCTGCTGCCGCTCGGTCCGGTCCGGCCAGAGTTCGTCCTGATCGAGCGTCTCGAGTGCCCAACCGACGATCTGCTCGGCCCGGTCCCGGACGAACCGTGCGCGGGCTTCGGGGCGCTGCATGTCCAGGAGGAGCGGACCGATGTTCTGGAACCGCTCCCGCCACTTGTCCGAACGGCGCCGGGAAAGCCGGAGCCTCCGATGGCCGAGAGGGGTCAGTGAGTACACCCACTCCCGCCCGCGCCGGTACCGCTCGCAATAGCCCTGGTGGAGCAGGTCCTGAAGGACCGGGTACATGGCCCCCGGGCTGACCGACCAGGCGCCTTTCGTCCGCTCCCGGATCCGTTTGGAGATCTGGGCACCACACAGTGCCTCCCGCTGGAGGAGCGAGAGCGTGTAGATTCCAAGGAAGCCGGTTCGACGCCCCGCCGATCGGTCGCTGGGCGCCATCGTGCCGGGATCGGCCCAAGCTATTTATCCCCCGCCGCCCGGATCCGCATCGGCTCCGGATCGGGGCGCAAGAGCTCCCGGCCGAGGATCATCTCCTGGATCTCGCTGGTTCCTTCCACAATCGGATAGACCCGGGCATCCCGGTAGATCCGTTCGGCCCGGGCCGCGCGCGAGCCCGCCGGGGACTCCCAGGCCTCCAGGGCCCGGTCCGCAATCCCGACGGCCGCCCGCGACGCCCACAGTTTGGCCGCCGACGCGAGTCGTCGGGACGGCCGACCCTGGTCGCGGGCGACGGCCGCCCGTTCGACCAGCGCGGCCGCCGCCTCCAGCTCGACGAAGCTCCGGGCGAGGAGCGGACCCTTCCAGTCCGCCGGAAGCTCCTGGGCCGCCGCCCGGAGCTGGTCGAAGGCGGCCCGGGCCACCCCGAGGGCACAGGCCGCGATGCCCACCCGACCCCCCATGAGGGCCTCCAGAGCGATCGTCAGTCCCTGACCCTCGTCGCCGAGCTGATGCGACCTCGGGAGCCGGACTCCCTCCAGAGTCAATTCGAAGGTGGGCGACCCCCGGAGTCCCAGCTTGGCAAAGCTATGACTGGCCCGGAGCCCCGGCGTCCCTTTCGGCAGGAGAAAGGCGGTGATGCCTCCCCGACCCTCGGCCGGGTCCCGCGTGGCAAAGAGGACGACCACGTCGGCCACCCCCCCGTTGGTGATGAATGTCTTCACGCCGTCGATCGCGGCCGTATCGCCGTCCCATCGGTAGCGGCACCGAACGCCCGCGGCGTTCGATCCGGCCTCCGGCTCCGTCAGGGCAAACGCGCCGAGTGCACGTCCTTCGAGCAGCGGCCGGAGGAACCGCTCACACTGCTCCGGGGTTCCCCAGCGGGCGATCGGCGCCGCCGCGACCGAAAGATGCACGGCCACATCCACGGCCGCGACCGAGCTCACCCGCGCCAGCTCTTCGAGCACCGCGACGACGGTGCGGGTCGACTCCCCGCCCCCGCCCCATTCGCGGGGCTGGCCCAGCCCGAGGAATCCCGCGCCCGCGAGCCGCCGGATCAGGTCGACCGGCGGCCGGTCGCTCCGGTCCATCTCCTCTGCGATCGGGGCCAGCTCTTGGTCGGCCCAGCGACGGGCCCGCTCGCGCCCGGCCTCGGTTTCGTCCGTTGCGAGGGCCATGGAGGTGGCAAACCCGGCAAGGCTTAAGCGGTGCCGGCCGCGTGGATCGCCGGACCGTCCGATGACCGCAGGGACTCTAGCGGAGCCGAAGGACCGGTTCACCTCGCTCGACACGCGGGCGATTGCCCGGGAACTCTCCGCCTTCGCGCCGGCCTGGTTGGACCGGGTCTTCGATGCGGGGGCCACGGGGGTCGCCCTCGCCATGCGCTCTCCGACCGAAGGTCGGCGGGAGCTCCTGATCGTCCCGGGGGTCTACGCGGCCCTACTGCCCGGGCCCCAAGACCATGCCGAGAGCCTGGGTCCGGTGGCCCGGGAACTTCGTCGGCTGCTCGGGAGCGCCCAGCTGGTCTCGGCCCGGTCCCGGCCGGGCGACCGGGTTTTGGAACTGCTCCTGAACCGCGGCGACGAACCCGACGCCCCCTGGCTGGTCTCTGCCGAGCTGTTCGGCACGGGGAACCTGATGGCCGTGCGGGGGGGATCGATCCGGTTCGTGCTGCACAGCCGTCGGTACGCTTCCCGTACCCTCCAGATGGGGGCGACCTACGAGCCCCCACCTTCGAGGCGGGATCCCTTCTCGGTCGATCCCGAGGCGATCGAGCGACTGCTCGTCGATAGCCGCGTCGATCGGGTCAGCACTCTCGCCGCCCGCGCCGGGCTGGGGGGTCCGATTGCCGAGGAGGTCCTCGCCCGCCTCGGGCTTCCGGGGGGTTCGCCCGCCCCCGAAGAAGCGGAAGAGGTGGCGACCGGGGTCGCGCGGACGCTCCGGGAGCTGGTCGACGAGGTTGAGCGCGGGCCGAAAGGCTGGCTGTACGAGGTCGAGGATCGCCCCGTGGACGTCACCCCGTTCCGGTCGCTCCGTTGGGCCGCAACGCCGGGCCTGCGGGAGACCGGGGTTTCGACCTTTTCCGAGGCGGCCCATCGCTACTTCGGACCCCGCCAGGTGGCTCCCACTCCGGCCGCCGTCGCCGAGACCGACCTGCGACGGCGGCTCACCGCCCAGCGGGAGCAGCAGCTCGAGGCGGTGACCGCCCTGACCCGGGAAGCCGAGCGGCTCAAGGAGGAGGCGGATTGGATCTACGAGCATTATGCCGACGTGGCGGAGTCGATCGCCCGGGACCGGCTCGCGCGGCCCGATCTCCACCATCGGGAGGTCGTGGTCCAGGACCGGACCCTCGAGTTGGGCGACGCCCCCGATCCGACCGAGGCCGCCCGCCGACGGTATGAGGAGCGGCAGCGGATCCGACTCAAGATCCAGGGGGCTCGGACCGCGCTCGAGGAGACCGAGCGCAAGCTGCGGGCGCCCGCGGATCGGCCGAGCGGCCCGACCGGCGCCTCCCTCCCCGGCGCAGCCCGACGCAAACTGCACTGGTTCGAGCGGTTCCGATGGTTCATCTCCTCGGAAGGCACGCTCGTCCTGGCCGGTCGGGACGCCCCGTCGAACGACCTGGTGGTCCGGCGGTACCTCAAGGAGAAGGATCGGTATGTCCACGCCGATGTCCACGGCGCGGCCAGTGTCATCGTCAAGTGGCCCGCCGACCAGCGCGCGCCCCCAACCGACATCACGCTTCGGGAGGCCGGCCAATGGGCGGTCTGCTACTCCAAGATTTGGCGGGCCGGCTACGGCTCCGGCTCGGCCTACTGGGTCACGGCCGAGCAGGTCTCCAAGACTCCCGAGACCGGGGAGTTCGTGGCCCGCGGTGCGTGGGTCGTCCGGGGCACCAAGCACCCGCTTCCCGATCTGCCCACCGAGATCGGACTCGGCGTAGTCACCTACGAGGGAGAACCGCGGTGGGTCGCCGCGCCGCCCGAGGCTCTCCGTTCGGCCGGGGGGCTTCGGGTTCGGCTGGCGCCGGACGACGAACGGTCCCGGAACGACCGG
>JBBYJM010000036.1:0-6353 GCA_043196275.1 Thermoplasmata archaeon | reverse complement strand
GGGCAGTCCAAGGTGGAGCTCGCCCCGGTTTCCCGGCTGGTGGGGGAGGTGCTGAGGATCTTCCGCGAGCACCAGTACATCCAGGAGTTCACCTTCATTCCGGACGGGCGGGGAGGCCGATACGAGGTCCAGCTCTCCCGGCGGATCAACGCCTGCGGCGTGATCAAACCCCGGACCGCGGTACCCCACCAAGACCTCGAACGGTACGAGTCCCGGTTCCTACCGGCCCAGGATTTCGGACTCCTGGTCGTCTCGACCAGCCGGGGCGTGTTGACCCAGCGCCAGGCACGGGAGCAGAAGCTCGGCGGGAGGCTGATCGCCTATGTCTACTGAGCCGGCGTTCCTCTCCGACTCGATCCGGATCCCGTCGGGGGTCCGAGTGGTCGCCCGCGACCGGACCCTCGAAGCCAAAGGTCCTCTCGGGAGCGCCGCCCGCCCCTTCCCGAGCGACCTCTTCCGTGTCGAGGTGAAGGACGACCGGGTGAAGCTCACTCTCGAACTGCCGCCCGAGCGCAAGCAGGCGCGGGCGCTTCTCGGGACCTGGGTCGCCCACCTGCGCAACCTCACCCTCGGGGTGAGCCAGGGGATCGAGGCCCGCATGAAGGTCGTCGCCGCCCACTTCCCCATGAAGGTTCAGGCCAAGGAGGGCGAGCTCCAGATCGAGAACTTCCTCGGCGAGAAGTTTCCGCGGACCGCACCCCTGGTCCCCGGCGTGCGCGCCACGGTCGACGGGGAGTTCGTCATCCTGAGCGGCGTCGACGTCGAACAGGTGGGCCAGAGCGCCGCCAACATCGAACGGGCGACCCGCATCCGGAACTACGATCCCCGGGTCTTCCAGGACGGGATCTACCTCGTGGAGCGGGCCCACGTGAAGGAGGCCGGACAATGAGCGATCCTCACCCCGCCGAGCCCGAGACTCTGGCGCCGGCCGTGGTCTCCGACTCGCCGAAGACCCGGGCTCGGCCCCGCAAGCCCTTGCCCAAGGCCGAACGACCCAGCCCCCCGGCCGAGGAGGCGGCCCCCGAGAGCGCCGGGCCGAAGCCTCCGCGACGCCCGGTGCTCGACCCGGCCCAGACGAAGCTGCTCACCGAGCGCCGCCAGATCGTTCGCCGCCGCCCGTTCTTCGGCCGGCAGGCCCGGGGCCGCTACTACCGGATCGGCCGGGACGAGTCCTGGCGCCGACCCCGGGGCCTGCAGTCGAAGCAGCGTCGCCACTACGGCTACCGTCCGGAGATCGTCAGCATCGGTTACCGATCTCCCGCGCTGGTCCGGGGCCTCACCCCGACCGGATTCCGGCCGGTGCTCGTGCGGAACTCCTCCGAGATGGGGCGGCTCGACCGGGAGCGAGATGCGGCCGTGATTGCCCGGACTGTCGGCACCCGCCGCCGGCTCATCCTCGAAGAGGTCGCCCGCAAGCTCGGCATCCATGTCCTGAACCCGATTGTCCGGACGGAACCGGAGGCGTCGACATGAGTGACCTGTCCAACCAGCGACGCATGGCGGCCGACATCCTGAAGTGCGGTGAGGGTCGGGTCTGGCTCGATCCGGCGAGCGAGGAACAGCTCGCCGAAGCGGTGACCCGGGCCGACATCCGACGCGCGGTCAAGTCCGGCGCGATTCGACGCCAGGCCATCCAGGGCACCTCTCGTGCCCGCGCGAAGCAGCACGCCCGGGAGGTGGCGAAGGGTCGCCACCAGGGCCCCGGTTCCCGGCGCGGGACCCCGGCGTCCCGCATCCCCCGCAAGGAGCGGTGGATCCGGCGGATCCGCGCGCAGCGGGAGGAACTGGCCGCGCTCCGGGACTCCAAGAAGATCTCGCCGGCCGTCTACCGAGAGTTCTACCGGCGCGCCAAGGGCGGGATGTTCCGCAGCCGGGCGCACCTTAAAATGAACCTGAAGCTCGCGGGCCACCTCACGGAGGAGTCGTCATGAGCACGGGACCACGCTATCGGGTTGCCTTCCGGCGCCGCCGGGAGGGCCGTACCGACTACCGGGCCCGGCTGAAACTCCTCAAGTCGGACCGGCCCCGGGCCGTCGTCCGACTCTCGCATACGCGCATCCGGATCTCCCTGACCGCCTACGACCCGGTCGGTGACCGGGTGCTCGCGGCCGCCTCCAGCGATGAACTCGGGCAGATCGAGTTCCCTTCGAAGAGCCTCGCCTCGACCCCGGCGGCCTACCTGACCGGCTACCTCGCCGGCCTGCGGGCCCAGAGCGCGGGGGCCACCGCGGCGGTGCTCGATGCCGGGCTCCGGCGCCCGACCCCCGGGGGACGGCTCCTGGCCGCCCTCAAGGGGCTCCTGGACGCGGGCCTCGAAGTGCCCCACCGCGACGAGGGATTCCCCAGCGCCGACCGGCTGAACGGCAAGCACCTGCCCCAGCCGCTCCCCCAGCCACACGAAATGTACAAGCAGAAGCTGCCGACACTCTCGGCGCAGACGGAGGCGTCGTGAGCGCGATGGGACCCGCCCAGGGACCCCCGGCGTCCGGACCGGCCGCCGAGGCTCCGTGGGTCCCCAAGACTGAGCTCGGCCGGCGAGTGGCCTCCGGAGAGATTACCTCGATGAGCCAGGCGATCCGTACCGGGCTCCCGCTTCGGGAGGCCCAGATCGTCGACAAGCTGCTCCCCGACCTCCACGATGAGGTGCTCGACGTCAATATGGTCCAGCGCATGACCGACTCGGGCCGGCGGTTCAAGTTCGCCGTCACGGTCGTCGTCGGCAACGGCGACGGCTTTGTCGGCCTGGGCCGGGCCAAGGGCCGGGAGGTCGGCCCGACCATCCGCCGGGCGATCGACCGCGCGAAGCTCGAACTCGTCGAGATCTACCGCGGATGTGGCAGCTGGGAGTGCGGGTGCGGCCGCTCCCACACCGTCCCGTTCCAAGTCCAGGGCCGTTCCGGATCGGTCGTCGTGACCTTTAAACCGGCCCCCCGGGGCGTCGGGCTGGCGGTGGGCGATGTCGCCAAACCCATCCTGAGGTTCGCGGGGATCACCGATGCCTGGGGGTATACGGACGGGCACACCAAGACGACCGTCAACTACGCCCAGGCGGCGTACGGGGCCCTCGTGGCGCTCTCCCAGATCAAGGTGGCTCCGGAGGACTCCGACCGTCTCCGGATCGTCCGCGGCGGGGTCGGGGCGTCGATCCTCCCTCCAAAGGAGGACGGACCTCGGCCGATGGGCGGCCGTGGGGGCCGCGGGCGGCGCCGCCCGATGGGCGGGCCCCGCGGGGGCCGTCCCCCGGGCCGGGGGCCCGGTGGACCCTCGGCAGGCGGGCCGGCGCGGAGTCCGGCCCCGTCGGGAGGGGCTTAGATGGCGTTCCTGGTGGTCCGGGTCCGCGGTGGGATCCACTCCGGCCACGAGATCCAGGAGACGCTCCGGTTCCTCCACCTGACCCGGGCCAACCACGCGACCGTCGTGGCCGAGGCGGCCCAGGTTCGCGGGATGCTCCACAAGGTCCAAGGCTACGTCACCTGGGGCGAGGCCGAGCCGGAGACGGTCGAACTGTTGCTCGCGCAACGGGGCGAGGCGGTCAACGGCGCCGCGCTCACCGATCCGAAGACGCTCGAGGAGCTGGTCCGGCTGCCGAGCCTGGCGGAGGTCACCCGCTCGGTGACCGAAGGCGGGCTCACCCGGGTCGCCGGTGTCAAGCCGCTCTTCCGGCTCAAGGCCCCGAAGGGGGGGTGGCGCTCCACCAAGAAGCCGTTCTCGCTCGGCGGGGCCCTCGGCTACCGGGGCCGCGCCGTCAACGATCTCGTTCGCCGGATGGTGTGAGGGAACGACGATGCCGAGTCGGACGCGGAAGTTCCGGGGGCTTCGGACCCACGGACGGGGAATCAAGGCCGGACGGGGTGCGGGCAAGCAGGGGGGCCGGGGGAACGCGGGCCTCCACAAATACAAGTTCAAGTCGATGCTGATCTACGCGCCGGATCACTTCGGCCGGCACGGCTTCAAGCGGCCGCCCGAGATCGTCGAGCGCCCGACGACCCTCAACGTCGGCGACCTTCCCGGATTCCTCCCCATTTTGGAGGCGGCCCGTGCAGTCCGCAAGGACGGGGAACGGTACGTGGCCGACCTGGCGAAGGCGGGGGTCGACCGGCTGCTCGGCGGCGGCCATCTGGACGGCCAGTGGCAGGTCTACGTCGGTCACGCGACCAAGCACGCCCTCACCAAGGTCGAACGGCTGGCCGAGCCGCCGAAGGCACCGGACGCGTGAACGGGATGCGACCCGGACCGGGGCGACGGCGTCCTCAAGCCGAGTTCTCCCCCCGCAGACTATATAAATCGGCCTGCTGCTCGAAGGCCCGCGCATCATGGTAGAGGAGGAGATCCCGCGGGACCCCCGTTGGGCGATTCCGCTCGGCGTGATCGCCGTGGGGCTGGTCGCCCTCGCCTGGTTCTGGGCCCACCCGACGCCGATCGCCCTCGGCCTGATTGCGGTCATCACCTTCGTCCTCTTCGGCCTCCTCTACCTTGGCCTCTCCTACAGCGGCCCCAAATCGAAACTCTACGGCCTCAAGCCGATCGCGGGCCGGCTTCCCGCGATCACCCAGCCGAAGGGCCACGTCCATTTCCGGACGAAGATGTTCTGGACGATCGGCATCGTCCTGCTCTACTTCCTCCTGACCAACATCTTCCTCTTCGGCGTCGACCAGGCGACCGTCATCGACCTCTTCGCGAGCTACCGCGCGATCCTCGCCGGGGCTCAGGGGACATTGATGCAACTCGGCATCGGGCCGATCGTGACGGCGTCGATCGTCATGCAGCTCTTCGTCGGGGCCAAGATCATCAACCTCGACCTCACCGACGACGAGGACAAGGGCACCTACCAGTCGGCCCAGAAGATCCTGGTCCTCGTCATGATCTTTGTCGAGGCGGTCCCGCAGGTCTTCGGCTACCTCTCCCCTTCCTCCTCGATCGTGGCCTCCCTCAACTCCGCCTCGCCGGGCAACGGTGTCCTTCTGGCCAACGCGATCATCATCGCCCAGATCGCCTTCGGGAGCTACCTCGTCTTCCTGATGGACGAGGTGATTTCCAAGTGGGGGATCGGGAGCGGGATCTCGCTCTTCATCGCGGCCGGCGTGAGCCAACAGATCGTCCAGGGCACGCTCAACTGGCTTCCGGGTTCGGCCGGCGCGATCAGCACCGCCAACCCGCCGAGCGGCACCATCCCGAAGACGATTTACTTCCTGACCACCTTCACGCCCGCCCAGATGTCCCAGGGCGGCTGGGAGCAGGTCTTTCTCCATCCGCCGAATCCGATCGTGGCCTTGGTGGGGACGGCCGTCATCTTCTTCGTGGTCGCCTGGACAGAGTCGACCCGCATCGAGCTTCCGCTCTCCCATGCCGAAGCGCGGGGGGCCCGGGGCCGCTACCCGCTCCGTCTGATCTACGCCTCCAACATCCCGGTCATCCTGATGGCGGCGCTCCTCGCCAATGTCTCGATGTTCAGCATCCTCCTCTGGACCAACCCCACGCTCGCCAGCTTCCCGCTCATCGGCCACCAGTGGTGGATCGGCGCCTATCCGACGGCGGCCCAGGCGACGGCGTTGCAGATCCAGCAGACGACGCCGCTCACGGGCGGAGCGTTCTATCTTTCCCAGGTCAACGGGCTCGAGTCCTGGCTGCTACCGATCCTCAATCCGGTGACGTACGGGACCTACCTTCTTGGCCACGCCTGGTGGCAGGGACTGCTCCACGTCGTCGTCTACTTCGGAGCGATGGTCGGGGGATCGATCCTCTTCGCCAAGTTCTGGATCCAGACCACCAACATGGGCCCCGAAGCGGTCGCCCGGCAGATTGAGTCGTCCGGCATGCAGATCCCCGGATTCCGACGGGAGCCCAGGGTCCTGCGACGGGTGCTGGAACGGTACATCCCGGTCATCACCGTGATCTCGGGCGCCGCGGTCGGAGCGCTGGCGGCCGGGGCCGATCTCATAGGGACGGTGGGCAGCGCGAGCGGCACCGGCGTGCTCCTGATGGTCGGCATCATCATCAACCTCTACGAGGCGATGGGCCAGGAGCAGTTGATGGAGATGAACCCGCTCCTGCGGCGCTTCATTGGCGGGGAGGCCTAGCGCGATGCCGCTGTCGGAGGATACGCCCCTCTCCTCGGCCCCGGAGCCCGACGTGCCGGAGGAGACCGAAGCAGAGCCGACGACCGAGGCGTCCACGGCGGTCGATACCCCCGCGCCTCGCCCGGCGGCCCGACCGCCGCCCCCGACGTTCAAGTTCTCGACCTTCGTTCTCGTTTTCCTCGGGATGCTCGGCTTGTGGATGCTGATCGACGCGAGCGCCCGGAACTCGATCATCAGCCTCCTCGGGACCAGCCCCACCAACTCGGGCCCGCTCTA
>JBBYJM010000035.1:0-6354 GCA_043196275.1 Thermoplasmata archaeon | reverse complement strand
GGACCTTGAGCCGCCCCGCGATCCGGTTCAGGGAGACCCCGGTCGCCGCGACATCGGAGGCGACGACCGCCGCCAACGCATCGATCTGCCGGCGGGTCAACCGCTCCAGGACTTCCATGTCACGGAAACCGGCAGCGCGTAAATAAGCTAGACCCTAATTTTTAGGTGCTGAGAAATTCTCGGAGCTCGGGCCGGTCGGGAGCCGACCGCCCGGGAGCATCGGCAGCTGGCGGATCCTCACCCCGGCGGCGTCATCGATCGCGTTCGCGATCGCCGGGGCGACGGCGATGAGCGGGGTCTCCCCAGCGCCGGCCGACGGTAGATCCGGCCGGTCGAGGAGGAGGACCTCGATCGGGGGGATGTCGAGGAACCGGGGGACCCGGTAGGCGGAGAGCCGCCCGTTCAGGATCCGGCCCCGGTCGAAGTGGATCGCCTCCCAGAGCGCCCCCCCGAGGGCCATGATCGTCCCGCCCTCGACCTGGGCCGTGAGCTGCCGGGGATGGACGATCGCTCCGCACTCGTAGGCGGTGATGATCCGGCGGAGCTCGACGGTCCGGGACGCCCCGACCCGGAGCTCAGCGTACGTGGCCACCCGACCCCCCTTCTCCACCCCGATCGCGATCCCCCGGCCCGTCGCGGGGACGGTTCGGGGGCCGCGCCGGCTCGGCCGGGCGGTCCATCCCGCCCGTTCGACGACGGCCTCCAGGACCGCGATCAGCCGGGGGTCGTCGAGGTGGCGTCGCCGAAACTCCACCGGGTCGACCCCGGCAAGGCGGGCGAGCTCGTCGAGGTGGGACTCCCGGGCGAAGTTGTTGGCGGTCGCCGCGAGGGCGCGGTAGGAGCCCTGGCGGAGGGGGGAGAGCGTCGGCCGGTTCTCCACCCGTTGGTGATCGATCCGGTACGGGGGCCGGAGGGCGGAAGCCCCGGCGTTCCAGTTGATGCACTCCCAGGCGGCGAGCCGGCCCTCTTGGTCGACGGCCGAGCGGAGATCGACGACGGCCATCGGCCGGAGGTAGGTCTGGGTGAACTCCTCCTCCCGGCTCAGGGTCAGCCGCACGGGATGGCCCGCAGCGCGGGCGAGACGGGCCGCGCCGGCCGCCAGCTCCTCCGCGTGCTTCCCGCCGAAACCGCCTCCGGTGGGCGGCACGACGATCCGGACCTGTTCGGGGGGGATGCCGAGCGCACGGGCCACGACGGCCCGGGCCCGGAAGGGGGTCTGGCTGCCCAGCCAGACCGTCAGCCGGTCCCCCGTCCAATTCGCGACCGCCGCGTGGGTCTCGAGCGGCACGTGGGCGATGTAGGCGGTCGTATAGGTCGCCGCGTGGGTGAGGGCCGCCGTCCGCCGGGCGGCTTCGGGATCGCCGGTCGACACCCGGTCGAGATCCCAATGATCGTCCGCAGCAGTGGGGTGGGCGCGGAGGTACTCGACGACGCCGTCCTCCCCGGGGACCTCCGGGACCTCCCACTCGGCCCGGAGGAGGGACCGGGCCTCGAGGGCGGTCGACCGATCCCGGGCCGCCACCCCGACGAAGTTGCCCTCCCGGACCACGGTGACGCCGGGGATCGCCTCCGCCGCCCGCGTCTCGAGGCTCTTGAGCGTCGATCGGTAAACGGGCGGGAACAGGACGGCGCCCTCCCACATCCCCTCGAGCCGGAGATCGGAGGTGTACGCGAGCGCGCCCGTCACGATCTTCGGCCCGTCCCGGGAGGCGGCGGGATGTCCCGCCACGGCCCAACGGGCGGGGTCGGAGAGCGCAACCCCCGACGGCACCGGTTCGATCCGGGTAAGGTCGCTCACCAGTTCCGCGAAGCCGACCGAGGGGGCCGTCGCTCCCGTTCCGGCCGACGCCCGGCCCGCTTCGATCTGGATCCGCCCCGGCTCGACCCGGAGACGCTCCGCGGCCCGGGCCCGCAGGAGGGTGAGGGCCGCGGCGGCCACGGCCCGGAGATGGGCCCCCGCGTCGGCGATCGACCGGCTCCCGAAGGTGCCCATGTCCCAGGGGGTCGTGTCGGTGTCCCCGAGGATCACGTCGACCGAGGCGATAGGGACATGCAGCTCCTCGGCGACCAGCAGGGTGAGCGCGGTCCCGACGCCCTGGCCGAGCTCGACCTTGCCGGCGAAGGCCCGCACCCGCCCGTCGGCGCCCACTTGGAGCCACGCCCCCCCGTGGGGGGGACCGCCCGCCCCGGCCGGTCGGGCCGGTAGATAGGTGACCAGCCCCGGGCCCCAGCGGTCGAAGAACGGACGGGCCCGCGGCTCGAGAAGGTCGAACGGCACGGCACCGGAGTCGGAGGTCATCGCTCCCCTCCCCCCGAGGGCGAGGGGACCCCGGCCGCTCGTCGGATCGCCGCCCGGATCCTCGGATAGCCGCCGCACCGGCAGAGGTTGCCCTGCATCGCGGAGGCGATCTCCTCGTCGGAGGGCCGGGGATTCTGCTCCAGGAGGGCGGTCGCGGCGATGATCATCCCCGGAGTGCAGTACCCGCACTGGAAGGCGCCCTCGTCGAGGAACGCCTGCTGGATCGGGGTCAGCCGGCCGTCGACCGCCAGTCCTTCGATGGTCGTGATCGACCGCCCGACGACCTCCCCGACCGGGGTGAGGCAGGCCCGGACGGCGATCCCATCCACGAGCAGCTTGCAGGCACCGCAGACCCCCTCCCCGCAGCCATACTTGGTCCCGGTGAGCCCCCACTCCTCCCGGACGACTTCGAGCAGGGACCGGGACGGGTCGAGCCGGACCGACCGTTCGATGCCGTTGACCCGGAGCGTCGCGGTCGGCGGGCGTTCGCGGGCCCTCTCCTCCTCGACCATCGGCCCACCGAACCCGGAGGTTGTGATCGAGTAAGAGTTCGACGGTCGGCCGGCCGTGGGCGCACCGTTCATCGACTCCCGCAGCCACAACCCTCTCCCGGGGCTGCTCCGTTCGATGGCCGAGGTCCGACCCCCCGGACGCCGGATCCTGGGGCGGCACCGATCGCTCCTCCGCGACCCCAGGGTCCGTGCCTGGTGGAGGGAGCGCTCGCTCCGCTCCCGGCTCAGCGCCGACACCTACCTCCGCCATATCGGCCTCTTCTGCGAACGGCTCCGCCTCCGGCCCCGGGGGCTCGTGGAACTCGCTCGGAGTCGGCCGGAACTTTTGCGCCGCCGGTTGGTGGAGTTCGCCCGTAGCCAGCAGCAGCGGGGGCGGCTCGACAGCTACATCGCGAAGTCGTTCGAAGGGCTCCGATCGTTCCTGCGCCATCAGCAGGTCCCCTTCACCGGCATTCCGGTCCTGACCCCGATCCGGGGCGCGAGCCTCGCCCGGGAACGGGTGCCCACTCCCGAGGAGCTGGACCGGGTCCTCGCGCAACTGAGCCGGCGGGGCCGGGTCATCGGGCTGTTCCTCTCGGACACCGGCCTCCGTCCCGGAGTCCTCGGATCCTACGGTGGGGAGGACGGGCTGACCCTCGCCGACCTCCCCGAACTGACCGGGGCGCCCGCCACGGTCGCGATCCCGACGGTGCCGTTCATCATCCGGGTGCCGGCCCGGCTCTCCATGACCCGACGGGAGTACCCGAACTTCGGGACCGAACGGCTCGCCCGGGCCATTGAGGAGTATTTCGCCGAGCGGATCCGCCGGGGGGAGCCCCTGGGTCCCCAAAGCCCCGTGATCGCCCCGGAGACGCTGCGGGGGTGTGCGGCCCGCTCCCGTCAGACCGCGGCCTTCGGCCGCGGCTTCCTGACCACCAAGGCGGTCACCCGGGAGATCCACCAGGGCCTCGCCATGGTCTGCCCAGAGGGAGTCACCTGGAGGCCCTACGTCCTTCGGGCCTACTGTTCGACGCGGCTTTTGCTGGCCGAAGGGAGGGGCCTGATCTCCCGGGACCTGCGCGAGGCGATCCTCGGACACTCGGGCGGGGTGGCCGCACGCTACCACGTCGGCAAGCGCTGGGGGCCGGAACTTGTGGAGGAGGCCCGGCGGCAGTACCGGAGCGCCGCCTACCTGCTGGAGCCCGGGGACCCGGAGGCGAACGCCACCCCTCGAAGGACCGGGGAGCGGGAGGGTCCGGCGAGCATCCCTGCCGTCCGGCCGTTCCGCCTCCGGGAGGCCGAACAGCGGCTTTCCGAGGGCTGGAGGTACATCGGCCCCTTCGGTTCGTCCCGGGTCCTGCTCGCGCCGCCCGAATCCGGCCTCCTCCCTCGCTCGCCCCGGCTGGGGCCCGGGGCAGGATTTCGCCCCGGATCGCTCGAGCCGGACGAAAGGATCTCGGGGGCTTGCCCCTCTACCCGTCCCTCGGACGAACCGATTCGGTCCGGTCGGGAGCGGAGGGGGCCCTCGACTCGGCGCTCCCCAAAATCTGGACCCCGGGCTGAATCATCACGACCGGAGCGGGATGCCGAAGGGACGGAGGGGAAATCAGGGCCGCATTGAGGCGGACCTGGTAGCGGGTCCCGCAGGTCGGGCACTGGACCCGATAGCGGTTCAGCCGGAACCGGGCTCGGCAGACCGAGCAGCGCCGCCGAGCTCTAGGGGAGCCGAGCCGCAAGAGCTGATCGACATAGATGGGACCCTGGATCGCCTCCCGGGAAGCCACCCGCTCGCGAATCCACCGGGAAACCTCCGGCACATCGACTCCTCCCTGGGCCACCTGAACGGCGAACTGCACCTCATCGAGGGCGTCCCGAGACCAGAGGTAGTGACCGTTGATCCCGAGGAAGATGAAGACCGCCGAAACGCCGGTCCGCTTCTGCCCGTCAAGGAAGGGGGGGTTGCGGAGTAGGGAGTGCATGAGGAACGCGGCCCGGTCGAAGATGGTGGGCCCCCGGCGGTGACCCGGGCCGGGAGACTCGCGCATGCGGGAGAGGACCCTTTCGACCATGCCGGGGTCACTCCCACCGAGTTCGCCGCCGAAGGTCTGGACCATCTCATCGTGGATTTGGAGCACTTCGTCGACTCTGAGCCAGTGCAGCACCGGCCCCCCATGGACCGACTCAGGCACCCTCGTCGAACGGGCCCGGAGTCGGGAGGGCCGACGGTCGTTGGGCCCGAAGCGAACCTCATTGCTCAACAACTCCAGGACCGGACTCCACGCCATCTTCGCGAGTTCCATCATCCGCCCCAACTGGGTCGGCCGTTCGGGGCCATCAAAGGGGGGAAGGCACCTCAGCCCATCGGGGCGGGGGGGCCGTCGGAAGCGCGGCGGCGTCATTCCACGCCCCTCCGTAGCGAGACTTCGCCCTTTACTCCCTTCCTTGAGCAGTTGCGGGGGGGGGAGGGCATCTGGAGTCGGCGGTTCCCCTGCCTTGGCACCAGCTTGCCGGATCGCTCTGGGCCCATGGGAGACTCTCCCCTCCAAGCGTTTCCCATTGATTCCGCCGGAGCTGTCCCTAGAGCGAAATGGGCTGGAACCATCCACCGACTTCCACTTGGCCCATTGGAAGAGTCGGCCGGCTTGGGGGATTCTGGTCAGCGACCCGGTCGCCGCCAGGAGGCTCCGAGGGTGGTGGAAGAAGAGGACGGCCCCAACCCGAAACCAAACCGTGCCAACACCTGTCCCGGTCGTCCTTTCCCCCGATGGATATAAACCCTCGAGTGGTCCTAGAGGAGTGCTTCCTCTCGACGACGAGAGGATGGTGAGACCATGACCGACGCTACCTCCCGGTTCCACCGGATCGAGATCCCCGAAGAGCAGCCGCGCGAGCGGATCGCCGATTTCCGGGAGGTGCTCCACTCCTACACGAGGGAAGAGGCGATGGTCGAGGCGCAGCGCTGCCTCCAGTGCGCCCTGCCCTTCTGCGTCGAGGCCTGTCCCATCACCCAGGACTGCCGCGGGTACATTGGGCTCATCGCCTCCGGTCGGTTCGACGAGGCGGCCCGGCTCACCCTCCGGGAGAACCCCCTCGCCACGACCCTCTGCAAGGTCTGCTACCACTACTGCGAGGACGCCTGCATCATGAAGGGTCGGGGGATCCCGATCGCGATCCGCCACCTCAAGCGGGCCGCCCTGGAGTTCGGCAACTCCGACCTCGAGTACGTCCCCGCGGCCCCCCGACACCAGCGCGTGGCCGTCGTCGGCGCGGGCCCGGCCGGCATCATGTGCGCGTGGGAACTGTGCCTGCGCGGCTACTCGGTCACGATCTTCGAGAGCCAGCAGGCGATCGGGGGCCAGGCCGGCGCGATTCCCCACTACCGGATGCCCAACCACGAGCTCCTCATCGACCTCAAGCGGTTCAACCGGTTCGACCTCACGTTCATCCAGGGCAAGCGGGTCGGGGTGGACTTCACCCCTGAAGAGCTCCTGACCCAGGGCTACCGGGCCGTCTTCCTCGCCATCGGCGCCTCGGCGGCCAACTTCCCCGGCATTCCGGGGGAAC
>JBBYJM010000034.1:0-6421 GCA_043196275.1 Thermoplasmata archaeon | reverse complement strand
CCTCCTACGCCCGGCAGTTCCTGGGCCAGATGGACAAGCCCGAAGTCGACAGCATCGACGGTCTGTCCCCGGCGATCGCCATCGAGCAGCGGGCGGGCAGCCGCAACCCCCGGTCGACCGTCGGGACCGTCACGGAGATCTACGACTACCTTCGACTGCTCTTCGCGCGGATCGGGGTCGCCCACTGCCCGAACGACGGCTCGGAGATCGCGCCGCAGTCGGTCGATCGGATCGTCGAGTCGATCCGGACCCAGTGGTCCACCGAGCCGATCGATCTCCTCGCCCCGGTGGTCCGGGCCAAGAAGGGGGAGCACCGGGAGCTGCTCGACCGGCTCAAGGGCGAGGGGTACCGGCGCTTCTTCATCGATGGCGTCGAGGTCCGGTTCCCGGGCCGCGAAGTCCGGCTCGCCAAGAACAAGAGCCACACGATCGAGGTCGTGGTCGACCGGATCGATGCCCCCGGAGAGGAGGCGGCCCGGCTCGCGGAGTCGGTCGAACTCGCCCGTCGGCTCGCCGACGGCCTGGTCGTGGTCCGGCCGGTCAATGGCGAACGGACGACCTATTCCAGCCGCCGGGCCTGCCCCGAGTGCGGCTTCTCGATCGAAGAGCTGACCCCTCGGATGTTCAGCTTCAACAGCCCGTTCGGGGCCTGCCCGGAGTGCCTCGGCATCGGGGCGACCCTCCACGCCCAGGCCGACCGGGTGATCCCCGACCGGGAGAAGACCCTCGGCACCGCGATCGCCGTCTGGGGATTGACTCCGAGCCGGGCGTCGCTGCGGCTGTTCGCCGAACGGTACGGCTTTGATCTCCGCCGACCGGTCCGGGAGCTCTCCGAGGCCGGCTGGAAGGCGCTCCTCTACGGGACCGACCGGGACCTCGGTGGCTCCCCCCACCGGGCCTCCCACTGGTGGCAGAGCGGCTGGCTGCGGGAGGGGCTGCTCGCGGCCGTCGAGCGCCGCTGGAGGACCACGCCGAGCGAAAGCGCCAAGGAGTACTACCTCGGGTTCATGGCGTTCATCCCCTGCCCCAAGTGCGGGGGCCGAAGGCTCAAGCCCGAGAGCCTCGCGGTGACGGTGCTGGGCCACTCGATCGCCGAGGTGAGCGGTCTCACCGTCGAAGCCGCGGGCCGTCTCTTCGAGACGCTCGCGCTCGGTCCCCGGGAGGAACAGATCGTCGGCCAGGTGGTCCGGGAGATCCGGGCTCGGTTGCGGTTCCTCGAGAATGTCGGGCTCACCTACCTCACCCTCGATCGCAGCTCGGGTACCCTCTCCGGGGGGGAGGCCGAGCGGATCGCCCTCGCGACCCAGATCGGCAGCGGGCTCGTCGGGGTCCTCTACATCCTCGACGAGCCGTCGATCGGGCTCCATGCCCGGGACCACGAGCGGCTCCTCGAGACGCTGAAGGCCCTCCGCGACCTCGGCAACACGCTCCTGGTGGTCGAGCACGACGAGATGACGATGCGGGCCGCCGACTGGCTGGTCGATCTCGGCCCCGGGGCCGGCGCGCTCGGCGGCGAGCTCCTCTACGCCGGTCCCCCGGCCCGGATCGGCGAGGCTCCTCGGTCCCTGACGGGCGATTTCCTCTCCGGCCGCCGGTCGATCCCCGTGCCGTCGCCCCGACGCGCGCCCGGCCAGCGCTGGCTCACGATTCACGGCGCCCGGGCGAACAACCTCAAAGGGGACGAGATCCGGATCCCTCTCGGGCTTTTGGTCGCCTTCTCCGGTGTCTCGGGCAGCGGGAAATCAACCGTCCTCGAGGAGATCCTCTACAAGTCGCTCCGCCGCCACCTGGGTACGGGCCGGGAGACCCCGGGCCGCCACGAATTCATCGATGGGATCGACCAGGTCGACCGGGTGCTCTTCATCGACCAGTCGCCGATCGGCCGGACCCCCCGCAGCAACCCCGCGACGTACACGGGGCTCATGACCCCGATCCGGGAGCTGTTCGCCGGCCTCCCCGAAGCGAAGGCTCGAGGCTTCGGCCCCGGACGGTTCAGCTTCAACGTCGCCGAGGGCCGGTGCGAGGCGTGCGACGGGGACGGGCTGATCCGCTACGAGATGCACTTCTTGCCCGACGTCTACGTGGCCTGCGAGGAGTGCCACGGCCTGAGGTTCAACGCCGAGACCCTCGAGGTCCGCTTCAAGGGAAAGTCGATCGCCGATGTGCTGGCGATGACGGTCGACGAGGCGCAGTCCTTCTTTTCGAATCATCGGCGCATCGCCGGCCGGCTCGCTCTCCTGAGCGCGGTCGGCCTCGGCTACATCCAGCTCGGCCAGAGCGCCACCACGCTGTCGGGGGGCGAGGCGCAACGGATCAAGATCGCCTTCGAACTCGCCAAGGTCCCGACCGGTCGGACCCTCTACCTCCTCGACGAACCGACCACCGGGCTCCATTTCGCTGACGTGGAGCGCCTCCTCGAGGTCCTGTTCCGGCTGCGCGAGGCGGGCAACACGGTGATCGTCATCGAGCACAACCTCGATGTCCTCAAGTCGGCCGACTGGGTGATCGACCTCGGCCCGGAGGGCGGAGATGCCGGCGGCCGGGTGATCGCCGCCGGCCCGCCCGAGGCGATCGCCCGGAGCCCGGGCTCCCACACCGGCCGGTTTCTCGCTCCCCTCGTGGGGGCGGGACCGACGCTCCGTCCCGCGGCCCGATGACCGAGTCCCCCCGGTCTCCACCGGAGCTCCCGGGCTTCGTCCCGGCGAGCGAGATCGACGGCGCGGCCGGCCAGTACCGTCGGGGCCCGGACGCCCCGGGGGTCTATCTCTTCAAGAGCCGGACCGGGGAGGTGGTCTACGTCGGCAAGGCCCGCAGCCTGCGCCGCCGGGTGCTCGACCACCTGCGGGCCAAGATCGAGAAGGACGGCTCGATCCTGGCGCAGAGCGCGAGCGTCGAGTTCGTCCCCACCAGTTCCGAGCGGGAGGCCCTGCTCCTGGAGGCGAGCCTGATCAAGCAGTACCAACCGCCCTACAATGCGCTCCTCAAGGACGACCGCAGCTACCCGTACCTGTCGGTCAACCCTCGGGAACCGTTTCCGCGTCTCCTCCTGGTCCGACGGCCCCGCAAGGGTTCGGGGGCCCTCCTCTTCGGGCCGTACACGGGCGCCCGGGAGGCCCGGCACCTCCAGCAGATGGTCGTCGACACCTTCCGGCTGCGGCGATGCGTCCGGCTCCCGAAGACCGCCTGCCTCTACTACCACCTCCAGGTCTGCAGCGCCCCCTGCATCGGCGCGATCGATGCGGCCCAGTACGGGAAGGACCTCGCCTCGGCGATTCGGGTCCTCCAGGGCCACGGGGAGGAGCTCCGGCCCACGCTCGAAGCCGAGATGCGGTCGGCGGCCGACCGTCAGGAGTTCGAACGGGCGGCCCATCTTCGGGATGCGCTCGCCGGCCTCGAGGCCCTTTCCGAACGGCAGCACGTCGTCGGCCCGGGCCGGGGCCGGGTCGACGTGCTGGCGCTCGCCTATCCGAACGATCCCTCAACCCTCCGGGTCGCCGTGGGCCGGCTGCGCGTCGAGGACGGCGAGGTCCGGGGGACCGATCCCCACCTGCTCTCGATCTCGGCGACCGACCCGCCGGATCCCACCGAGGTCTGGCGGCAGTTCCTCGGCCAGTTCTACGGGGACGGTTGGGATCTGCCCACCCGGATCTACCTCGCCGGGGCGGTCCCCGAGGGCCTCGCCCCGATCCTGGACGAGCTCTTCGAATCGCGCGGGATCCAGGTGCAGAGCCGTCCGACCGGCCGCTACGCCGCCCTCGGCCGGCTCGCGGAGCGGCTCGCCCGGGCGACGGTCGACCAGGTCACCAGCGGACCGGCCCCGCGCGAGGTCCTCCTCGCCCTGATGAGCCTCCTCAAGCTCCCGACGATCCCGCAGCGCATCGAAGGGATCGACATCTCGATCCTTCAGGGGACCGACGCGGTCGGCTCCCTGGTCGTCTTCGACCATGGGGTCCCCCGCCGGTCCGAGTACCGGCGCTATCGGATCCGGTCGGTCCGCGGGACCGACGACTTCGCGAGCGTCGCCGAGGTGGTCGGCCGACGCTTCCGCCGTCAGCTGGCCGAGGCTGAGCCGCTTCCCGATCTGCTCCTGATCGACGGGGGTGCGGGCCAGCTGGCGGCGGCGGAGGCCGCCTTGTCGGCGCTGGGGCTCGCCGACCGGATTCCGGCGATCGGGCTCGCGAAGCGGGAGGAGGAGGTCTACCTGCCCGACCGGGCCCTCCCGCTGCGGCCCTCGCCCAATCTCCCGGCGATGCTGCTGCTGCGGGCGGTCCGGGACGAAGCCCACCGGTTCGCGGTCACCTACCACCGGACCCGACGGCGGATCCGGCTGCGCAGCGAGATGGAGCGGGCGCTCGGCGAACGGTCGACTCCGCCCTAACGGCCGTTGCGCGGCTTTTCGGGGGTGCCGATGAACGGCAGCCCCTGGACCCGACCCGCGATCTCGGCGGTCGAGAGCCGGCGCAGCTCGGCCTCGGGCTCGAGGATCGCGACATCCAGTGATTCGGGCGAGAACGGCGTCGGGGAACCCTCGGCGACCGCCCGGACGGCCAGCTTGAACGCCGCCTCCTCCGACAACCCCGAGCCGATGTTTTCCTCGAGGAAGTCGGCAGCGGCCCGACGGTTGCGGCCGATGGCGTAGGCCTTCCAGCCGATCGTGGCGCCGCTCGGGTCGAGTTCGACCAGCCCCGGAGTGCCGCCCGAGAACCCCCCGATCAGCAGCGAGACCGCGAAGGGGCGGGTTCCGCCATACTGCGTGTACTGCTGGAGGAGCGTTCCGAGGGCGTTCGCGAGGAGGCCGTAGGGGGCCCCCTCCCCGTAGGTGATCCGGTGCCGTTGCGCCTCGAGCCGGAGGAACTCGACCAGGACGCGGGAGTCGGCGATGAGCCCCGCCGTGACGCAGGCGAGCCCCGTATCGATCGCGAAGCTCTTCTCGATCGATCCCGCCTTGGCGAGCGGGCTCTGGGGGAGGTTGCGGTACGCCACGAAGACGATGCCGCGATCGTAGGTGACCGCGACCGCCGTGCCGCCCATCTGGATCGCCTGCAGCGCGTACTCCACCTGGAACAGGCGCCCGTCCGGTGAGAATACGGTGCTGGCACGGTCGTACGCCATCTGCCCGGGTTGCATCTCCATCGTGAATCGGCCTCCGAAACCGCGGGGGGACACCGTGAGGGGGATTTGAGGAGTGCGCCTGCGCTTTCCTCGCCTTCACCGCCCCCGGCGGCGTCGGGCCTCCCGGGCGTCGGCACTCTTCGGTGCCAAGGTTCGGGAGCGGGGCGCCGCGGGCGGGGTGTACTCTTCGTCGCAGAGATGCCCTCCCCAGGTCAGGTAGCGGTCGTCCCCCCGGCGGTGTTTGATCGAACAGGGCCCCCAGCCTTCGTCCTCCCCCCCGTACCACATCGGGCAGTCCCGACAGTACAGCGGCGATCGGTCGGCGGCCCGTCCCCTCATTCGGTCACCTCCCCGGGGCGGTGCCGGCGGGCGGCCAGCACGTTCGAAAGTAGCATCGGTACGGTGACCGCCCCGACTCCACCGGGCACCGGGGAGACCCCCTCGGCCCACCCTTCGAGCTCGGCGGCGTCGGCGTCGCCGACCGCCCGGGCCCGGCCGGGTCGGTCGGGATCCGGACGGCTGGTGAGGCCGACATCGATGACGAAGGCGCCTCGGGGGACGTTGGATCGGTTGAGGAGTCCGGGACGGCCGACGCAGCTGAAAATCACCCGGCAGTCGGCGAGCGCCCGAACGAGGGAGGGAGTCCGGCTGTGGGCCACGGTGACGGTCGCGTTGCCCCCGGCCCCACGGCTGAGGAGCCGCAGGGCGAGGGGGATCCCGACCGACTCCGAACGACCGACGACGGCCACGTGCTCGCCGTCCACGGGTAGATCATAGTGGGCGGCAAGGGCGAGGGCCGCCCGGGCCACCGCGGGCACTTGGACGGGCTGCCCCACCGCGAGGCGGCCGAGGTTCAAGCTACTCACCCCGTCAACATCCTTCCACTCGGAAAGCTCGTCCACGGCGCCGCGGAAGCCGAGAGCGGCCGGGAGGGGATGCTCAACCAGGACCGCATCGACCTCCGGTGAGCGGTTGAGCTCCCGGAGGAGCCCTCGGAGCGCTTCGGCGGTCGTGTCGGCCCCCAGGGATCGCTCCCGGAACCGAATGCCGGCCTCGGCACAGAGCCGGGCCTGTTGACGAAGGTAGAAGGCGAACGGGGTCGCCGCCTCCTGGTGGACGCTGACCAGGGTCGGCGGGGAACCGCCGAGGGCAGAGACCGCCCCGCGAAGCTCCGCTTGGATCTCTCGAGCCACCGGAGCCCCCTCCAACCGGGCGGTTATGGGGCGCGAGGAGTTCGGGGCCGTAGATAAGAGGCGCCGCCTTGGGGACGTCCCCACCACCTGCCCCCGAGCTCCGGCGTCAGTCAACT
>JBBYJM010000033.1:0-6433 GCA_043196275.1 Thermoplasmata archaeon | reverse complement strand
GAACTCGACCCGGCCCCCGGCCTCCAGGCCCCCGAAGGTCAGGGGCCCGTCGACGATCAGCCGCCCGCCGATCTCGATCTGCCGGTGCACCGTTCCGCTCCCGATCTGGATCATCCCCCCCACCTCGAGGTCCCCGATCGCCGCCTCCCCGATCTCCGCCGAGCCGCCGGCGTCGACCCGGTCGGCCTCAAGGCGTCCGGTGACCCGCATTACGCCCCCGACCGAGACCCGCTGGGCGAGCAAGGTAGCGGCACAGGTGAGCTGCCCCCCCACATCGAGCTTGGCCACCCTCGCCGGGCCACCGACCGTCAGCCTCCGATCGACATCCGCAGACGGCGCTTCGAGGCTTCCGGTCACCTCCAGGGCCCCGTCCCGGACCTCGACGCCCTCCCGGGACGTGAGATCCCCGACCAGCCGGACCTCGCCGTCCCGGGACTCGAAGCGGCCGCAGACCAAAGAGCCCTCGATCCGGGCCGGACCGCGGACGCGGACCTCCCCGTCGACCGTCAGGCGTTCGCCCCGGACGACGACCGTGGCCCGGCGTTCGACCCTCAGCGATCCGATCGATCCTTCCAGCTCCATGCGAACTCCTTCGCCGGCGACGGTCTCCGACATGGGAGGTGGCAGGGGGTGGGGAGTCATACCGTTAGGTCACCTCCGGTGAGGACCCGACGTGAGGTCGACCGAACCTTTGCCGGGATCCGGCCCCGCCTCGGGGGTCCCCCGTGAGACACCACCGGATCAGGGCGTCCCCGATACAGGGGACGGCCCCGGGTCGACACGGACTTCGACCGGGATGCCCCCGCGGACGGCCGCGGTGACCACACAGTAGTTCTCGAAGACCTCCCGGCAACGACGCCAGCGCCCAGGGTCGACGTCCGGGGCCAACTCCACATGGAGGTTCACTTCGATCCGGACGACCCTCAGCCGATGCTCCTCGGTCCGACCGGTGAAGGCGCGGGCCTCGGCCGTCAGGCCCCGCGGTTCGATCCCGACCCGCCGAAGGCAGAAGAGGAGGCTCGCCGAGAGGCAGTGCGCCGTGGCGGTCGCGAGGGTCTGGGAGGCGTTGGGACCGGTGCCGGCGCCGAGCGGGGCCGGTTCATCGAGGGTCCAGCTCGCCGCGAGGCCGGGGAACTGGGCCCGGAAGGCGTAGCCTCCCGTCAGTTCGAGACGGACCGAGTGGACCGGTTCGGCGGCCGGAGGGGTGGCGTCGGGCACGGTCGGGAAAGGCCGGGGTCGGATTTGAAGCCGCCCGGGCCGAGCCTCGGTGGCCCGGAGCCGGAACGCCGGGGGGGCGGCCCACCCTTCAGCGGCGCGAGCGCGGGAGGGCGAAAATCCGCCCGACGGTTCAGCGCTCCTCGGCGGGGGTTTTTCCAACGGTCCGTTCGAGCTTTCCGAGGCAGATCTCCCAGCCCGGTCGGAGCTGGCGGTGGATCTGAGGGGCTCCCCGCCCCAGCTCGGCCAACCGCTCGTGGACGATCGAGATCCGGGTCTCTCCCGGGGCCTTCGGATGGAGTCGGACCGTGACAAGGGTGTCGAAGTACTCACCCTTCTCGGGCTCGGTGCCCACGAACGCCCATCGGTAGATCAGCTCCCGTGGGGGATCGATCTTGACGAATTCCCCCTCGAACTTCCCGGTGCTCACCCCATGACGGGAATGCCAGACCTCGATCCGACCGCCGACCCGGGCGTCGATGCGGATGCGGTCGAGATCCAGGTCGTCCGGAGTCACCCACTGACGCATCAGGTCGGGATCGAGAAACGCCCGGAAGACCCGGTCGGGCGAAGCATGGAGCACCCGCTCGATCCGGACCGCGATCTCCGGATCCTCCGGCGGGCTCACGGCTTCCTCCGGGTCCGGGTCGAGGTCTCCTGCCGGAGGAGTCGATCCATCCGGCGGAGTCCCTCCTGCCAGAAGCGCTCGTACTGGGCGAGCCACTCGGAGACCTCCCGGAGCGGCTGGCCCCGGATCGAATAGAGGTGCTTGCGGCCCTCCGAGCGGAGGGTGAGCAGGCCCGACTCGCGGAGGATCCGCAACTGCTTGGAGACGGACGGCTGGGATCTGCGGGTCCGTTCGACGAGTTCGCCGACCGATCGCTCCCCCTCACGGAGGGAGTCGAGCAGGTCTCTCCGGGCGGGTTCGGCCAAGAGTTGAAAGACGTCGGCCATGCCCGATATACTCCGCAATGGATATATGTCGATTTAGGCATACGATGGCCGCGTCGGCGGCTCTGCGGGGCCTCCACGCATCGAACATTGGGGGGCAAGCAGATGCGCAAAGTGACGGCGAATGTGTACATGACCTTGGACGGCCGCGGGGCGTTCCCGGAGTATCCGGGGTCGAGGCGGCCGTCGCCGAAGGTGACCGCCCTCTTCCGGCACATGTGGTACGATCGATTCGGCGATGTGACCACGGTGGTCATGGGCCGGCGCTCGTTCATTGGGCACCAACAGACCTGGAGCGAGAAGGTCCGCAAACCCGGCGAGGCCGCGTGGCTGCTCGACTATCGCCGCTACCTCGACCGGGTCGACAAGGTCTGCCTTTCGCACCGCCTCAAGTCCACCGACTGGGAAAATTCGAGGATCCTGAACGGAGACCTCGGTCGGATCCTGGCGAAGCTCAAGCGGGAAAAGGGCGGCAACATCATGCTGGAGGGGGGGCCGGCCGTCGTTCGCGAGTGCCTCCGGCGCAACCTCGCCGACGACTACTGGTTCTTCATCATGCCGGTCGTCTACGGAAAGGGCCCGCGCTACTGGGGACCGATGGACCCCCAGTGCACACTCAAGCTCCTCGAGACCCAACCGGGGGAAGACGGAGAGATCCTGCTCCACTACGCGGCCCTCCGGAAGAGCACCGGTCGGTAGGGCCGACTCCCGGCCCTACGGTCCGGCGCTCCACGGGGCCCTTAGGCCCGGATTCCGTGGAGCGACGCCGGACCGCCCGGCCGGTCGGAAGGCGGTTCTGGACAGGCCCCCGAGGTGCCGCCGCTGCTCCCAAGGTTCCGGGGCCGGACGGCCAACCATCAAATACACCACCTTGGCTCCCGCGATCCGATGGACGCATCTACCCCCCGCCTACGGCGGATGGCCCGGCCGAAACCGACCCTGGACAGCCGCCTCCGGCCGGCCCTTCTGGCCGCCGGGGTCCTGGCCCTCCTGCTCCTCAGCTCCCTCTTCGGAGCGGTGCCGGGGACCGTTGCGACCATCCCCCACGAGGCCACGGCGACAGCGGGATCCGGAGCCAGCC
Source organism: Thermoplasmata archaeon (assembly GCA_043196275.1). GTDB lineage: Archaea > Thermoplasmatota > Thermoplasmata > Lutacidiplasmatales > UBA184 > Lutacidiplasma. The sequence goes on along the minus strand of JBBYJM010000033.1, from coordinate 3,186 downwards.
TCGCGGCGTACGGCCCCTGGACGTCGGTGCCGGACTCCGAGGCGGGCGGTCATGTCCCCGGTGCGGTCGATCAGGGGGCGGCTCCGGCGACGTCGCTGCTGATCGTCGTGACGCTCAAGGAGGCCCACCCGGCCCGGCTGGACCGGTTCCTCCAGGCGCTGTCGACGCCGACCAGCCCGATGTACCACCACTATCTCACCGCCGCCCAGTTTGATGCCGAGTTCGGGGGTTCGGTGGCCGCCTACCAGGGCCTGACCTCCTTCTTCCGCTCGTATGGGGTCGCGCGGCTCACCACCTACGCCGACCGCCTCACCCTCACCTTCGATGCCACGCCGGCCCAGATCGACCAGATCTTCCATGTCACCGTCCACCAGTTCCAGATCGGCGACGGGCGGTACGTCGCGGCGGTCGGCTCACCGGGGCTGCCGGCGTCGCTCGCCGGATCGGTGGCGGCGGTCGAGGGACTCAGCACCTACTCGTCCCTGACGATCCACCCGGCCAGCCTCGGGAGCCTCCGGCAGGTCGCCGCTCCCCCGTCCCCGGGGGCCGTGCACTCGGCGAGCGGGTACCTCCCCCCGGCGACCTCGGCCGGGGTTCAGCTCGAGTACGCACCCGACTTCCAGATCGCCTACGACGAGCCCTCGCTGTTCAACGCGTCGGGATATCCCACCCCCGCCGTCGTCGCGACCATCCTGTGGGCGGGCGCCAACCGCAGCGGCACCGCGGTCGGTCCCTTCGACCCGACCGATGTCTACGACTTCTACAACGAGACCCTGCCGGCCGGTGAGCCCCACCCCCACCTCTACGGGGTCCCGTTGAACGGCGCGGCCGTACCGGGGATCAGCGCCTCCTACGATGCCACCGGGGCCAACCTGGAGAATACGCTCGACCTCGAGATGGTGGGCAGCACCGCGCCGGGGGCGTCCATCTACAATGTCTACGGCCCGAACGCCTCGTATGCCAATCTCGACGCGGCGTTGGCCTACATCCTGAACCCGAACAGCTCGGCCTCGGGGCTCGCCAACGTCAGCGTCATCACCAACTCCTGGGGGGGCAACGACTACAACGACTCCAGCTGGTACACCAACCTGCAGGTGGCGCAGGCGCGGGGGATCTCCGTGCTCGCCTCCTCCGGAGACGCCGCGGACAATCCCAACAGTTCCAAGTGGGCCGGGTCCAACACCGAGTTTCCCTCGTCGATGGCCTACGACACCTTCGGGGTCACCGCGGTGGGGGGGACCACCGCGGTCCTGCACTCGACGGTCGGCGCGGCCAACTACCTCCACCTCAAGTCCCAGATCGCCTGGAACATCTCCGCCACCGATACCGCCGGGGGCGGGCCGGCCGGGAGCTCCGGGGGGATCAGCTCCATCTTCGCGGAGCCCTCCTGGCAGGCCAACACCTCCGCGAACAATGTCATCCACGGAGCGGGCCGGGCCACCCCGGACATCGCGGCGATCGCGAACAACACCCTCATCACCATCTCCCTCGACGGGTACCGGTACTACGCCACCAACGCCACCTACGGCGGGCCGTACGACCTGACCTGGGGGACCAGCATCGCCTCTCCCCTGACGGCCGGGATGATCGCCGAGATCGACCACGTCCTCTCGGCCCACGGTGACGCCCCGTTGGGGTTCCTGAACCCCGATCTCTACAACCTTGCGAACCAGGAGTATGCGCCGCTGACCTACACCAACACCACCGGCTACTCCCTTACCGGTTCGTACAACTCCTCGCTGCCGGTCCTTCCGTTCATGGATGTGACCCAGGGGCAGAATTATCTCTATTCGGCCGGCTTCGGCTACGATCTGGTGACCGGCTGGGGGTCGATCGATGCGTACAACTACACGGTCTTCTTCCTGACCAACACCTCGACGACCCCGTACGGGCGGCTATCGGGGGTCTCCGACGTCCTGACCCTCCAGAACCTGGCGGTCACCTCGTACTTCGCAAACGGGAGCGTCAACACGGCGTTCAACGCGTCGATCCAGCAGAACTTCTTCCTGGCCGACGGCCTTGGGGCGCCGATCTACTGGGTCCAGAACGTGATCTACATGACCAACACCTCGAGCGGGTGGTATCTGACGTACTCCGGTTGGGTGATCTTCCCCTTCTACGGCCAGTACCCGTCCCTGACCGTCTACGAGTACAACTTCCCCGCCGGCCAGATTGTCACCTTCCCGGCCCGGCTCAACGTCACGAGCCAGCTCGTCCAACGCCCGGGGTTCCAAGCGCAGGAGATCCGTTTCACGGTCCAGAACCAGAGTCTGACCCTGCCGGTCCCGGGGGCATCGTACATCCTCGGGAGCTTTTCGGCCAACTACTCCTGGCAGGGGGTCAACTACTCCAACGGTCCGTATCCGAACTTCCCCATACCGGGGGGCCTGGCCCCCCAGTTCGGCCTGGTCGGGGGCCCCTCTTTGGGCTCAGGGAACTTTACCCGCCCCACGTCCGGCAACCTGACCGTCGCGGTCGAGCCGCTCGGCCAGACGAACTTTGTGCCGGCGGAGACCGCCCCCTTCGGCCTCGGGGTGACCCAGACCGGCGAAACCGCCGAAAACCTGGGCTGGAGCTCGGCGGGAGGGAGCCGGTGGAATCTCGGCATCTCTTCGGGCAACACGACCCAGGGGATCCTCGGTTACGAGCCGATCGACCGCTACCATCTGACCTTCCATGAATCGGGCCTCCCTACCGGCCAGGCCTGGTCGGTCACCCTGAACGGGACCACCCAGCGGAGCACCTCCAACCAGATCTCCTTCGTTGAACCCAACGGGAGCTATCTCTGGTCGCTCGGACCGATCGCCGGCTACCACACCCCGAACTATACGGGAACGGTGACGGTCCATGGCGGCAACGTCACGGTGAACTCGACCTGGGTCGAGGTGACGTACGACCTGCGGTTCACGGCCACCGGCCTCCCGAACGGGACCGTATGGTATCTCAACGTCACCGGCGGGGGAAGCTACCGCACCAGTTCGACGACCCTCAACTTCACCGAGCCGAACGGGACCTACCACTACACCGTCGCGTCGGCCCGGCCCGGTTTCCAGGCGCCCGGGGGCAGCGTCACGGTCGCGGGAGCCAATCGGTCGGCCACCATCGCCTTTGCTGCCGTGACATACTCCGTCGCATTCACCGAGCACGGACTCCCCTCGGGCACCCTCTGGTCGGTGAACTTCGGCA
>JBBYJM010000032.1:0-6442 GCA_043196275.1 Thermoplasmata archaeon | reverse complement strand
CTCGGGGGCGGTCGCGGAGTTCTACGGCCTCACCTCCGGCGAGGCCGACTGGCTCCCGAGGGCCCGGCTCCCGGTCGAGGCCGGCTACTCGGAGGGGCTGCTGAGGCTCGGCGAGGCCCATCTCCCGATCGCGCTCATCTGCACCACGCCCGAGCTCGACTTCCTGACCGGCGCGCTCGGGGCCCGGGGGCCGGTCCCGGCGGCCGCTGCGACTCGACCCGATGGTTTATGACGGTCCGTGGGCCGACGGCCTAGCATGACCGCCCCGGCGCCGCGAGGGCCCGAACGTCCGCGCCGCCGCCGCGAGAGCTGGAGCCTGGAGGCGATCGTCGAGAGCGTCGCCGGCCGCCCCCTCTCCGACTTCCAGGACCCGGACCGGCCCACCCACCCGTACGTCCGGTCCCGGCGAAGGGCCGGGCTCTCGGCGCCCGCCGAGCCCGTCCTCCGCCCGCTGCCGACCGATCCGGTCGACCTCTACACCCCGCCGCTCGTCGGAGCGGTCGGCCGGGCCGCCCACGATCCCGGCGCCGCCCACCACCAGCCGACCCTCGCCCGGCTCGCCGAGGCGCCCGCGGGCCCCGCCGGCCCGGGGCCGAGCCGGCGGCCCGAACGGGTCTACCTCCACTACCTCCTGCTCCACCTGGACCGGCTCGAGACCCCGGCGCTCGAGTACCTCCGGCACTCGGTCGTGGAGGAGCTCGGTCGTCGGGCGGCACCGCCGGTCCCGGTCAGTCCGTCGCGATCCGGAGCCCCAGGGCCTGCCCCCGGGCCACGCTGCGCCGATGGACCGTAGGGTCCCGCTCGATCCCGACCGCCCTCCGGCCGAGCTCGGCCGCCGCCCAGAGCGTGGTGCCGGTGCCGGCGAACGGATCGAGCACCGTGTCGCCGAGCACGCTGAACATCCGGATCAGCCGCCGGGGGATCTCCGGAGGGAACGCGCCGGTCCGGCCGTCCGGGCCGGCCTGACGCGCGCCCCGGACGTCGCTCCAGATCTGGGAGAACCAGCGGTCCCGCTCGGCCCGGGTGAGCCGGCTCGCCGATCGGTGGGGATCGTGCGCCGCGAACCGACGTAGCCCCCCCTTCCGGAAGAGCAGCAGGAACTCGCAGTCGAGGGTGACGTAGGCGTTGGGGGGCAGGAACCCGGAGCCCAGGAAGGCGTTCGGCTTGTTGAACGGCTTCTTCCAGAGGATGTAGGGGAGCGGGCGGAAGCCCACCCGGGCCGCGCCGGCGAGCACCCGGGCATGGTTCGGCCAGAGCCGGAACTCCCCCTCCCGGGAGCGGACGGCGTCGCCGATGTCGATCGCGAGGAGGCCGCCCGGGACGAGGGCCCGGTGGCAGGCGGCCCACACGCGGTCAAGGAGATCGTGCATCGCGTCGAAGTCATCGGCCCCCTGGTCGGCGAAGCTCCCGTCCCACTGGGCGACCATCGGGTAGGGCGGCGAAGTGACGACCAGGTGGACCGATCCCGGAGCCACCCCGGGGAGTTCGGCGGCGTCGCCCTCGATGAGACGGATCGGGGCCTCCTCGGGGCGCATCCCGGGGGGATGATCCCGGAGCGTTAATACCGCCGCGCCGCTCCGTCGGGCATGCGGCTCGATCGGCCCGTGCTCCAGGTCGCCCTCGACTTCGAGAACCTCTCCCGGGCGCTCGCTGCCGCCCGGGAGGCGGTGGAGGGCGGCGCCGACTGGGTCGAGGCGGGGACGCCCCTCATCAAGAGCGAGGGGCTCGACGCGGTCCGGGAGCTCAAGAAGGCGTTCGTGGGCCACCGGATCGTCGCCGACATGAAGATCATGGACACCGGCGCCTTCGAGGTCGAGATCGCCGCCAAGGCGGGCGCCGACCTGGTGACGGTCCTCGGCACCGCCGACGACGACACGATCGCCGAGGCGGTCCGGGGCGGTGAGCTCTACGGGGCCGAGATCGTCGTCGACCTCCTCAACGTCCCCGACCCGGTCGCTCGCACCCGGCGGGTCGCCGAGCTCGGGGCCGCCGCCGTCTGCTGGCACGTGGGGATCGACATGCAGATGCAGGCCCGCACCCCGTTCGCCGAGCTCGAGGCGCTGGTTCGGGCGACCGATCTGCCGGTCGCGGTCGCCGGCGGGCTCAATAGCGAGAGCGTCGCGCGGGCGACCCGCGCGGGGGCCCAGATCCTGGTGATCGGCGGGGCGATCACCAAGAGCCCGAAGATCGTCGAGGCGACGCGGGAGATCCGGCGGGCGATGGCGACCCAGACGGAGGTGGCCTCGGAGCTGTTCCGGCGCTACTCGGGCGCCGAGATCCGGGCGGCGTTCCTCAAGGTCTCCTCCCCCAATGTGACCGACGCGATGCAGCGGCAGGGCGCGATGCACGGCCTTCTGCCCCGGCTCGCGAACCCGAACGTGCGCGTCGCCGGGCCCGCCGTCACCGTGCTCACCCGGGACGGCGACTGGGCGAAGCCGGTCGAGGCGATCGATCGGGCCGGCGAGGGGGATGTGATCGTGGTCGACGCCGGCGGGGGGACGACGGCGATCTGGGGGGAGCTCGCGAGCTGGAGCGCCCACATGCGCAAGGTCGCCGCGGTCGTGATCGACGGGGCCGCCCGGGACATTGACGCGATCCTCGAGCTTGGCTTTCCCGTCTTCAGCCGCTCGGTGAGCCCCAACGCCGGGGAGCCGAAGGGACACGGCGAGATCGGGACCGAAGTGGTGGTCGGCGGCGTCCGGGTCCGCCCGGGCGACTGGATCGTCGGGGACGCGAGCGGCATCGTGGTCGTCCCACGGGAACGGGCCCAGGAGATCGCGAACCGGGCGCTCGATGTGATGGAGCACGAGAACCGGGTCCGCGAGGAGATCCAGCGCGGCTCGACGCTCGGCTCGGTCCAGAAGCTCGAACGCTGGGAACGCGTCGGCTGATCCGGGCCCCCGGCGTTGGCGGGCCGAGCGGCCGGCGGGTCCGTCGACCTCCGGCGGCGAGCAGGCAAGCTTCCATGCCTTCGCCGACGAGTCCGGCCCGCTCGATAACGATCAGTGGATCGCCTTCCCCTCGGAACTCGAACGGACCACTGACGGCATTGCATTCCGACCGTACCTGTACCGGATACGGTCGATCCGAAGCTGCGGGCCGAGGTCGGAACGATCTACCCCCGCCGATCGGCCGCCATGCACCCCGGGCGGACCCGTACCCGCGCCTTTCCCGAGAAGCCGGAGTCGTACCCCTCGATCATGAGGGGCGACGTCAACACCCTCGTCCGCGGGTCGAAGGAGGTGCGGCCGAGGGTCGGCGCGCCTTTTGGACGGCGACGGGGACGATCCGGGTTCGGGTGAACCTATCTGTCCTCCCAGAAGGGGAACGGACCAAGTGACCCCAAAACATGATAATAAGCTGGGGACCCTCCGATGCCCGCTGCTCCCGTAGTCTAGTCCGGTCAAGGATAGGGGCCTTTCGAGCCCCGGACGTGGGTTCGAATCCCGCCGGGAGCATCCCACTACGGAGTCGCTACCGATTCACTGACTCACTCCTCCCGAGCGGTGGCATCGAACCGGGTGATTCCCTCATTCCGGAGCGGCGCTTAGACGCCACTTCGGCTCGACCCGGTGCGGCTGTCTTCGACCCCGCACGAACTGACCGTGCCAACGAGGCGGTCTTGAGGTCGATCCTACGGGAAGGGGCATCCCTGCCCAGACACTTCGGGCCGCAGCTGAACCTTTGCCCTCCCGAGTCTCGCAGAGAACACCGGGGGTCTCCGGCTGTCGCGCGGCAGCGTCTCTGAGAGGGCGGCGTGGCCACCAACTCCGAGGGGGCCACCTTCACGTGGTCCCGCAGCTCGCGCAGCCTCGGCTCCGCCAACTGACCGATTTACATACTTGCTCCACCTCCCTTGACCATGGCCCAAGCAGTGTCCCCGACGGCGTCGATCATCCAGTCCCTATCGGGTCAAGCGACCCTGTTGATGAAAATGAAAATCCTCTCCTTCGGGAAGAACTACGACGTGATGGATTCCAACCAAAGCGTCCTTCTGACCATCGGCTTGGACGCGGGCCAGAACCTGAAGGGACTGGCGGTGGGGGCCGCGGTCAGCCAGATCGCGGGAGATTATGTCGGGCGCTGGGCGGCTCGTCGGAGGGAGTATACCTACGACGTCAAGGACCCTCAGGGAAACCTGGCCATGCAGATTCGCAAGGGAGTGGGCGGAAACACGGCCACTTTCCAGGTTGTGGATGCGGCGACCCAGTCCCAAGTCGGACGAATCGAGCTCAAGAGGAGCCTGATCGGAGGGCTCAAGGCCACATGGGTGGACCCGAGTGGGGTGGTTTACTTGCATACCAAGGGGAACATCCTCCGCCGCAAGTACGAAATCTTGGGTCCCCAAGGGGAGCGCTGGGGCCGGGTGCGGCACAAGATCCTCGCCGTCCGCGACGTCTGGCAACTGGAACTCGACCCTCGAGTGAACCATCTCTATTCCGCTCTGTTCGCTACGGTCCTCGACTTCGAGAAGAAGATGTAGGGAAGACCCACCGGCGCATCCGTTGTTCCGTTCAGCAACCGTGGCCATCAGGCAGATCGGCAACGGACCGGTCAACTCTGGGCCAGTTGACGCAGCGCTGACGATACCCTTCGCTGGAGGACCGCCTCGGGGAGGACGGCGACCTCCCTCAGCGACGTGGTCTGGGTCCACTCATCAACGATTCTCGGGATGCCCGGATAATCGCAGCCCCTGTCCAGGCACATGTGTTGGGAGGTGTCGGGCGGCGGAGGGATGCGACGGCTCTCGTGCGTTTCTTCGAGGAGTCTGCGGTCGTTCCGATTGGCCGGACCGACAAGGAGCCGGATGGGGACACCGGCCCCATCGGTGAGCACGCTGCGCGGGACGCCATTCATGGCGCGGTCCGTAGAGTTGGATCCAGTGGCCGGACCACCGAGCGGCGGCTTGGTGATCGCCCCGCCCACTGCCTACCAGGTCCACCGGAGGCCGACGTTCGAATCGTATTCGATGAGCGCTGGGCGCCCGAGCCCCTCGAAGACCCCGGCCTCGCTCCATTCCGGGAATCGATCGTGGGCGGTTGTGGCCGCTCCGTAGCAACGGGGGAGAGTTTCTCAAGGGATCCCGTTGTGGAGAACGAAAAGGTTCGCCTCCATTTTCGGGCGAACGGGCCGTTGAGGGCGGCCTCCGGTGGATATGGAGCTCTGGGAATGCCGCGGGAGGATCATCTCGAATTGCACCCAAAGAGGGTTCGGAAGCCGGCCACGAGCGGGGATATGAAGCTCCATCTCGGCGACAGAGGGGCGTGCGACCTTGTCGGGGAAAGGTCCCTATCAATCGCCGACCAGATCCGCAAACAACCGTCAGTGTCGAGGGTATTCGGGAGGGCTCTAAGGTGCCCGATGTCAACCATGATGGGGGTCAAGGCGGGCCGATTCTTGACTGAGACAACCCCCACTGTCGACAAAGGGGGCCCGCACGTCGTGTGTTCCTAGAGCGGCGGGATCTACAGCCCATTAGCGGTTGGGAATGGGGCCGGAGTCGATAGGAGGCGGCTTTCGCCGTACTCTCCACCAGTAGACCCCGATGGCTGCCACAGCCACGGCGGCTCCGATGCCGACGACACCGAATAGCGGCAAGTACCCGCCGGAGCCCAAACCGCTACCCCGAGGTACTACTGGCTCTGGCACCCTCGAAAGGCGGATCTGAAGGAGGGTCTGGTTGTGGGGCGTGATAGAAACGCGGAGAGAGGCCTCGGTGTAGCCCGGGGCTTGCGCGGTGACGGTGTACACTCCCGCAGTGAGGTCAATCGCGGAGAAATTGCCGGAAGGGGAAACCAGCAGGGATTGGTTGTTCAGCCGGATCGAAGCGTTGGCGGGGGAGACATTACCTTGAAGGGAGCCGTAGGGGGAGAGGAACTGGACCGCAACGGTGACTGGGTTCCCGGTCAGGTTCACCGTGCCGGAGGAGGGATCGGGGATCCACCCGGCCGAATCCTTGATGGAATAGGAATAGGTATGGTCGATGTAGGTCCCATTGACAAAGTTCCCGTTGAACTCCGGCACAACGATAGAGAACCCGCTAGCCGCAGCGTAGGTGTGGTTGCCCACCGAAACCGTCCAGTTTCCACCTTGGGGTAGCCCGGATTCCGCAAAGGTCACATCAAACCTGGGGTAGTTGGGGATGATTTTTACCAGGGAGTTGTTGGTCACAAAGAGCGCACCCGACGCCGAGTCATAGGTGATCCCGGTAGCCCGAGGAATCGCGATGGAGCCGATCGCCCGATTGGTGACAGTATTGACCACCGAAACTTCGTTGTCGCCGGGGCTCACCACGTAGAGGAACTGGTTCAGCGGGTCAAAGCAGGCGGCGTCGGGGACCATTCCAACGGGGATCTGAGCGACGACCTTGTCGGACGTCCCTGTCACGTTGATGACGTTGACAACTCCGGAATAGAAACTCGACCCGATGCCGGCCACATAA
>JBBYJM010000031.1:0-6723 GCA_043196275.1 Thermoplasmata archaeon | reverse complement strand
ACTTCCATTTGGCCGATGAGGGCCCGTACATGCTCTTTGACGATCGCGTCGACGCGAACGAAAGAGGCCCCCTCACCCGGGATGCCGTATATAACGGTGGCCCCGAGGGGCATCGACTCGACCAGCGCGAGGGCGCCGAGATCCTCCTCCCCCTCGACCTCGATGAGGCCCCCCCCGCTGCGAACCAGCTCCTTGACCGCCGTGCGGAGCGGCTCGGTCAGCATCCCGGAAGGGTTCGAGACCTTGATCTCGCGGCGGGCCGCGAGCAGTTCGAAGCTCCGGATGTCGATCGGTTCGTGCCGAAGCGTCTTGCGATCGACGATGCCGATGAGCGGCAGATGGCCGGTCGAGATGGCGGTAGCGGTCACCCGGTCGCCGCAGGTCGCGTAGAGCTCGAGGTTGCGGATCCGCCGGGCGGCCTCCTCCCCGGCGTACACCGGCCCGTACCGTTCGGCGAGCGTCGGGCGCAGCGCGTCCGGGACCACCCAGACCCGCTGGAGCTCACTTGACCCGGAGCGCGTACCGGCCGGCGGCATGGATCCCCATCTTGCGAGCGATCTCCGATTTCTCGGGATCGATTACGACCAGGTATCCCTGCCACTCCCGGGAGGTTTCGCCGCCGCATCGGGGGCACTTCGCGCCCTCGGAAATCGACCGGCAGCTCTTGCACGCCTTGAGACTGATCATGAGGATGCCTTCTCCGGCGCCGCCGGCCTGGCGGCCGCCTCCTTCTTGGCCGGCGAGGGGGCCTTCCGGGCGGGGGCCTTCTCCTCGGCCTTCTTGTGCGCCTCCTGGATCCACTCGAGCCGCCCGAGCCCGGGCTGGCGCATCGTGAGGCCGATCCGGCTGTCCCGGGGGGAAATCTCCGACAGGGAGAGCGAAACGACCCGGGCCCGGACCTTGTAGCCGACCTTGAGGTCGCGCTTCGACTCGGTCCCGACGAGCCGCTGGTTGTGCTCGTCGATGTTCACGCGGTCGTCCATGATCTGGGAGACGTGGAGCAGGCCGTCCAAGGGTCCGAACCGCACGAAGGCGCCGAATTTGCGGATCTCGACCACCGATCCCTCGACGACCTCCTGGATCTCCGACTTGAACAGGAGGGCCTCGTACTGCACCTCCTGGTAGACGCCGCCGTCCCCGTGGATGATGTGCCCCTCCCCCACGGGCGTCACGTTGCGGATCATGACGGTCAGGCTCTGGCCGTCGACCAGCTTCCCCTCGAACTGCTGCTGGGCGAGCTCCGTGAGGACGCTCGAGAGCTCGGGCCCGAGCCGTTGCGGAGGGATCCGAACGACGTCCCGGCGCTGATCGAGGTAGTACATATCGGCGCGCGAGCGGGGGGGCCTATAAGATTCTTGCCCCGCCCGGCCCCGGGCCTTCCGGCCCCCTACGCCGCCGGGCGGGGGGCCGGGAGCCCGAGGGCCCGGTCGGTCAGGGCGATCGAATGGGGCCCGTCGGGGGCGAGATCGAAGATCGCCCGGATCGCATCGATGTTCTCCGGCACGACGATCGACTCCTGGTGGATCCCCTGGAAGAAGTAGGCGTCCCGGCCGTCCAGACGGACCCCCTCCTCCCAGAGCACGTTCTCCATCATGTCGTTGTGGCCGATCCCCCGGTCCCGGGCGAACTCCATCACCTGGGGGGTCCCTTCGGCCCGCTCCCACGCGGCGAACAGATGGAATCGGGGGGTCGATCGGAACCGCTCGAGCAGCTCCCGGCCCTCCCGGGGCGGTCGCTGGAGACGGACATGGTTCACGTGGACATGCATGAGGGTGGTGGGGACGACCACCGCGGTGGTGGTGATGGGCAGTCCGGGGAAGATTGTCTGGGCGTCCGGGCCGTGGTGCGAGGGCAGATGGAAGGTCGGCAGGATGCCGTTGATCGGCCCCTTCTTGGTCTCGGCGGGATCAGAGGCCCGGCGGACGAGGGTGACCTCCCACTGGTCGATCCCGTACGCCCCGGAGAGCACCGCCCCGGCCCGGGCGATCCCGGTCGTGTTGCAGGAGACCACACGGAGGCTCTTCTTGCCCCGGCAGGCCGCGTAGTTTCCGAGCGCGTTGAAGGAGGCTTCGGCGACGCCGGCCTTCTCCCCGCCCTGGTAGATCGCCGGCTTGCCTTCGTCGGAATACAGCTTCCGGTTCTCGGCCCCGACCTTCTCCGGGGCGGCGTCGACCACGATGTCCGACTCCCGCAGGAGGTCGCTCAGAGTCCCGGCAACCGGCAGTCCCGCGGCCTCGAACTCGCTCCTTTGGGCGGCCCCGGCCAGGAAAAGCCGGTAGCCCTTCTCCACGGCCCGACGCGCCTCGAAGCTCGGCCGGGTCTTCGCCACTCCGACCAACTCCATGTCGGGTTGCCGGACCACCGCATCGGCGACGCGCTTCCCGATCGTCCCGAACCCGTTGACCGCTACCCGGACCCGCATGGCCTTACCTGCCCCCGGCGACTGATGCGGGCATATAGAACTGTGGGGCCGGGGGCCGACGCCCGGCCCCCGGCCGGTCCCGCCAACGGCGGGGTTGGCTCAGACGTACTGCGAGCAGCTGTAGCAGTAGTACCGCTGGTACTGGGCCACCCAGGTGGTCGGCTGGCCGCACTTGGGGCAGTTGGGGGCGACCGACGGGGAGGGGGCCGCTCCCGGGGAGGCGGCGGGGCCCGGAGCGGGGGCCACCGGGGGGCTCGCGGCATTGGGGTTGTAGCTGGTACCGGCGCCGGCGGTCTGCTGGGCCTGCTCGCGGGCGGCGTCACCGAGCTTCACGTACCCGATGATGTAGAGGATGCCGGCGATGATGTTGATCGTCAGGAAGGAGAGGATCGCGAAGACCAGCGTGGGGGTCCGGGCCGCCTGGTACTCCCCGTTGCGGGTGCGGCGGTAGCTCATCGAGTAGGCCAGGAAGAGCAGGATGAAGCCGATCAGACCCAGGCCGACAAAGAGCCCGGCGAGCAGCACCGCTCCGGCCCCGGCTCCGTTCGCCGCCGCGAGGGCGACGGCGAGGGAGAGGAGCCCGACTCCGAAGAAGAAGATCAACGCGAAAATCGCTTGGAAGATCAGGCCCACCAAAATCAGGGTCTTGGCGGTTCCTCCGGACGGCGTAAGTGGCTTGCCACTGGTCATTCCCATGTTTTGGGGGACCTGAGGTCCAGGATATAATTGTTTGGCCAGAGCCGCGAGCGGAACCTTGCGCTGCATCCCCCCTCTTCCCGCCGGGAGCGGCGACCCGGCCACGGGATCGGCGGGAGCACTCTGATGGCCCTAACCCGAGGCCACCGGAAGCGCGCGGCGACGCCCCGGTGACCGGACCGCGTGGGGCGTCATCCTCTCCCACCCAAGGTATCCGATCCCCAACCCTCGGAAGGGCGGCCCACTCAACGGAGCTCGAACTCATGGGGGCGTTATCCACCACCTCCCCGCGCGAGGCGGTACGGGAGCTCCGGGACAAGACCCACCAGCCGTCATCCATTTCCGACCAAGGAAGCCGAACCGCGGCTCGATCAGCCGGCCCCGGAAGGCAACGGGGCTTCCCCTGCTTTGGCCCGCTTCGCCCGATAGATCCGGTAGACCGCGACGGTGCGCCCGACGATCAGGCCGGTGCTGGCCGCGTAGAGCAGGTCGACGACCAGGAGGATCACCAGGGTCCCGCTCGAGAGCACCGGAGGGGCGAGCGATCCTCCGAAGGGATTGTAGTTGAGGACCAACAGGTCCAGGAGGGCCCGCGCCAGGAACAGCCCGAGATAGATCGCCGGCAATAGGATGCCCGCCCGGAAGATCCAGACCCCCGGCGAGGTCTCCACGACCTCCACGCTCTGACGGATGTACGCCTCCCCGACGAAGTAGCACGCGACCAGGACGGCGGCGTAGATGGCGAAGGTGTACAGGGGGAGGGCCAGGGCTCCGGCCGAAACGGTGAGCCCAAAGAGTCCGACGACCAGCACCGGGTAGGCGATGAGCCAACCGATCCGGATCCGCTGTCCCCGGACCGAGGCAAGGAGACGACGACCGAAGATGAAACCGAAGACCAGCAGGAGGACGACCGCCGAGGTGAGGCTTGAGCCGGTCCCGGTCACCATGCGATGCTCTCCCCGGCCCCCGGTTCCGAGAGGGCCACGGAGGGCGGGGAGGGCGCGGAGTACAAAATGCTGAACCCCGAGGCGGCCGATCTTCCCCCGCCGAAGTCGCCCCGGCTCGGCTGTGCGCGGGTCGCCCAAGTTCGACCGAATGTGAGGTTATTAGCCTCCCGGGGGTCGCTGACCCATGGACTTCGAACTCTCCGAAGAGGAGCGGGCGTTCCAGGACGCCGTACGACGGTTCGGGGACAAGGTCCTGCGACCGAACGAGCGGCGGATCGATGCGGAGGGCCGGATCCCCGACGAGGTCCTCCGGGGGATGGCCGAACTCGGGCTCTTGGCGATGCCGGTGAGCACCGACTTCGGGGGTCTCGGGGCCTCCTCGGTCCTGACCGAACTCGCCGCCGAGGAGATCGGCCGCGGCGACTTCTCGATGGCCACCGCCGTCTTCTTCCTTTTGGAGGCGGGCTGGGGCCTCATCCTCGACCGTCACGGTACCGTCGAAGCGAAGCGGGAGATCCTCCCCGAAGTCTGCGCGGGCCGGGCGTTCCTCGGCATTGCCACCACCGAGCCGACCGGCGGGAGCGACCTCGCCCGCCTCCGGACGACCTCGACGCGTTCCGAGGGCGGATTCACCGTCCGGGGCGAAAAGGCGTTCCTTTCCGGTGTGGAGGAGGCGCAGCGGTTGGGCGGGGGGCACCTCACCCTCACCCGGGCCGCGGAAGGCGGGTTCCGCTTCCTCTACGTCCCGACGAAGGGTCCGGGGCGCTCGACCCAACGATTTACGAACATGGGCCGGATGGGGATCTCGACCGGCGCCATCCGGTACGACGACGCCCCGGTGCCGGCCCGCTATCTTCTCGGGGCCGACGGGCGCGGCTTCGAGATCGCCATGGAGGGGTTCACCGTCGCGCGGACCTTCGTCAGCGCCGCCTGCATCGGCGCCGCCGAGCGGGCCCTGGAGACCGGCATGGCCTACCTCAAGCAGCGGGAGGTCTTCGGCCAGCCGCTGGGGAAGTTCGAGGCGATCCAGTTCGAGCTGGTCGACCTCTGGACCCAGGTCGAGGCGATCAAGTGGCAGTGCCGCCGCGCGGCCTGGCTCACCGACCGCTACCTTCCTTCCGGAACGGCGGCCCAGCGCTCCGAGGCGCATCGGGCGGTGGCCGCCGTGAAGCTGACCGCTCCGCCGATCGCCTTCGATTGCGTCAAGCGGGTGATGATGTGGTTCGGGGCCGCCGGCTACACGAAGGATATCGGCCTCGAACTCGGCCTGCGCGGGGTGATGTCCTACCTGGTCGGCGCCGAGGGTGGGCTCAACATCATGCGGATCATCCTGGGACGGGAGCTCCTCGGCAAGGAGTTCGTGCCCTACAAGTGAGACGATCGTGACCGGCCGGCGTGCCGTCCAGGAGCGGGCGTTCCACCGCTGGTTGCGGCACCGTCTCGTCGCCGGCCGGGAGGGCCTCCTTCCTCTCGGGGACGATGCGGCCGCGCTCGCCCCTCCGGCCGGCCGGGTGGCCGTCTGGACGATCGACACCCTTGTCGAAGGGACCCATTTTCCCCGGGCCGCCCCGCCCCGATGGATCGGCCGGGCCGCGACCGGGGTCAGCCTCTCCGACCTCGCCGCGAAGGGCGCGACCCCCGCTGGGCTGGTGATCGCCCTTCAGCTCCCGGCCGGGACGCCCGACGCCTGGGCCCGGGCGGTCCTGCTCGGGGCCGAGCAGGCGGCGGCCCGGTTTGGGGCCAGGGTCGTCGGGGGGGACACCAAGGCTTCGCCCACCCGGGCGGTCGTCTCCTCGGCGCTGGGCTGGGCGCGGCCCGATCGCCTGGCGCCCCGGACGGCGGCGCGGCCGGGCGAGCTGGTGGTCGTGACCGGGGTCGTGGGCCGGGGCGGCGTGGCGGCCCGACGGTTCTACCGCCACCCCCGAGACCCCCGGGCCCATCGGGAGCTCCTCGATGTCCGGCCCCGGGTGGCCGAAGGCCGGATCCTCGGTCGGTATGCCTCGGCGATGCTCGATACCTCCGACGGGCTGGCCGAGGCGGCCCGGCTGCTGGCCTCGGCGAGCCGGGTCGGGATCCTCCTGGAGGAGGCGAAGATCCCCTGGGCCCGCGGGCTCGTGACCGCACCCTGGGTCGACCGGCTCCGCTGGGGCACCTTCGGCGGCGACTACGAGCTCCTGGCCACGGTGCGCCCGAACCGGCTTTTGGCCGCCCGATCGGCCGTCGCCCGCGCGGGCGGTCGTCTGACCGTGATCGGCACCGTCACGCCAGGCCGTCGGGCGAGGCTCCTTCGGGGCCGCCGGACCGAACCCCTCCGGCCGTCGACCTGGGATCCGTTCGGGCGCGGCGGTGGGCCGGACGGCCCGGCGCCCGTGTTTCGTCGTCTCAGGGATGGAGGTAGGTTCAAGTAGGCAAGGCTGCCTCACCGCCCGCCGGTTCGAGGGTGATTTCATGTCGAACGAAGCAACCAGCGTGAACCCGTTTGAGACCGCGAAGCAGCAGGTCGATATCGTCGCCGACCTGATCGGATTGGACGCCGGGATGCGCAGTGTCCTCAAGGCGCCGAAGCGGGAGTTGACCGTCAACTTCCCCGTCCGGATGGACGACGGCTCGTACCGTGTCTACACGGGCTACCGGGTCCAGTACAACATGGCACGCGGC
>JBBYJM010000030.1:0-6895 GCA_043196275.1 Thermoplasmata archaeon | reverse complement strand
CAGCCCCGCCAACAGGAAGACCACCTCGTAGTTCCGGAGCCGTCGGAGGATCTCCTCGCGGCTGTCGGCCGCGGCTCTCAGGACCCCCGCACGGTCGCCGCCCGAACCGCGCCCCCTGAGTTCCCGTTGGCCGATCAGAATCCGCTCGTCCAGTCCGAGGCCCAAGAGGTGCTGAGCGTCGGTGTTGATCGCGACCGGATGGACTTGCGGGGAGAGGCCAAGGTCGACCAGGTCCCGGACGGCATCCGAGCCGGCGCCCCCCAGCCCCACGACAGCGAAGGTGGGCAGGGCGCCCAGCTTCGCCCAGTCGGCCAAGTCGTCCATGGTCGGATCCGGGCCCTACCCCGTCCGGGGCGGTAGGGCCTCGGCGAGCTCGCCGTCCCGCCGGGGGGCCGCTCCGGTCCGGGGGTGCGTTTCGTCCAGGCGGGTGCGGATGAACTCCCGCACCGCGGAGCGGACAGCATCGTCGATGCTGATGGAACTGCCTTCGCGGACAAACTCCTCCAGGCGGCGGTTGTCCTGCCGGGACAGCTCGACCACCACCTTCCGGACGTTCGGCGGAGGAAGGTGCATCTCGACGTACCTCTCCAGCCCCTCCCGGATGGCGTCGGAAACGGTGGCGATGCCCCGGGCCTCCTGGACCCGCCGGAGCTTCTCGAGTAGATCTTCGGGGATCCGGACCGTGACCCGTTCCGATGTTTCGTTCATGGGTGTCCGACAACTTGTGGTCTTTTGTCTGACAAATGACTGTCGTCCGTCCGCATAAACCTTTGTGCGCTCAGGAACCGCGGCGCGCCGCCGGTGGAGCCGGAACCGACTCAGGCCGGAGTTCCACGGTGGCCCCGTCCCGGGGTCCGTTCTGCGCCACCAGGCGCGACGGCGCTCCCGGTAGCCGTCATAACCCAGTGATCGTAGGGCCGGTATGGCGGGCGAGCACTCCCTACCGGAGGGGGTTGAGCAGCTCTCCGATCTCCTGCACGAGGCTCGCGAGGCATACGCTCGCCAGGATCCGAGCGGCGTGCCGTACACGGACGGGCTCCTGACCCGGATCCAGCTCGGGCAGTTCGAGGGCCGATGGATTGAGCGCGACGGGCGGGCCCAAGGCCTCATCGTCTGGACCAGGGTGACGGCGGTCGGCTCGGAGGTCGTCTTCTGGTACGCCTCTCCCGGCCCGGAGCCACTCGCGGGATGGACCGCCCTCCTGCGGGCGGCGCTCGAGGCGGGGCCGGTCCGGCTCATCCCCGGGGAGTTGCCCGGTCTCCCGCCCGAAGAGGAGGCCCGGCTCCTTGGGGAGGCCGGCTTCGCCCGGTACCATCGCTACGAACTTCAGTTCCCTCCCGACGCCCCCCTCCCGGGGAGAAGCAGCCCCCTCGATCCGCTCCGGCCGGTACGTCCGAGCGACAAGGCCGGCCTCGCCCACCTCACCCAGATCGCCTACGCCGGCGGTCTCGACCAGTACCTTTTCCAGACCGCGACCGATCCGGTCGACGATGCCCGCGAGCAGATCGAGATCCTCTTCTCCGGCGAGTACGGGCCGATCGATGCCCACGCTTCGAACGTCTGGACGGAGGGAAACCTCCTCCGGGGGGCGGTGCTGGTGACCCGTCGGGATGCCGGGGCGCTCATCATCAGTGTCATGGTCGATCCCGCGGCCCAGGGGCAGGGGATCGGGCGACGGCTGCTCGTCCGTGCCATTGAAAGCCTCCGGGCCGAGGGTGAGCCCCGGATCTTTCTCAACGTGACCGGAGGCAACCGCCCTGCGCTGCACCTCTACCGGGCGTTGGGGTTCCGCCGGAGCCTCGGCCCCAAGTTCGGATGGTACTCGCGCCGCCTCGTTCCGGTCCCCCCGACGGGGGCGGAGCCCGAGGAGGAATGGCGCTAGAGCGCGGGATCTGTCCGGGTCCCGTGGGGTGCCGGGGAGCCGGGGGGAGCGGTCGATGCGGCTGATCCACCAGGACCCGTCGACCGGTCGGCTGCGGTTGCGGCTCGACACCGCCAGCGATCTGTGGCGGATCGCCCGGCTCGTCCGCCAAGGCGATGCGGTCGGTGCTTCGACGACCCGTCGGGATCCCGAAGCCCCTGCGGACGTGCCCGGCGCCGAGCGGACCCGTCGGCGGGTCTACCTGGAGGTCCGCGCGGAGGCGGTCGAGTTTCACGGGTTCACCCAGCACGTCCGGATCACCGGACCCATCGTGACCGGGCCCTTTGACATCGGCCGGCACCACACCCTCGACCTCGAGGAAGGCGACGAGGTCACGTTGGTGAAACCGGAGCCGACCCCGGGGGAGCGGGCCCTCCTCACCGAGGGACTGCAGCACCACGGAGACCCCACGATCCTCGTCGCCGCCGTCGACTGGGGCGACTCCGCCCTCGCCCGGATCCGGGGCCGGGCGGTCGAGCCGGTGGCCGAGGTCCGACGGACCATCGCGGGCAAGCAGTACGATGGGGGCCAGAGCGAGAAGGACCGGGCGACCTATGCGAACGAACTGGTCGATCTGATCGTCCGGGAGGGGCGGATCGCGGCGGCGGTGGCCGTCGCCGGGCCCGGGTTCCTCAAGGAACGGATCGCCGAGGGGATCCGGGCGGCCGATCCCTCGGTGGCGGCCAAGATGAAGCTGATGCCGACCTCCGAGGCGGGCCGGGCCGGGATCGACGAGCTGTTCCGGTCCGGACGCGCCGCCGAGGCCCTTCGGGGCGCAGTCGCCGCGGAGGAGGCCGACCTGGTCGAACGTCTGGTCCAGGGGCTTGCCGGCGGCACCCGGTCGGCGGTCGGGCTGACCGAGGTCGCCGAAGCGGTCGACGCGGGCGCCGCCGAAACGGTCCTGCTCTCCGATCGGCTCCTCACCGACCCGGCGGCACAGTCGGTGCTCGACCGGGCCCAGGGCGGCCGGGCCCGTCTCTTCGTGGTCCGGGAGGAAAGCGACGCCGGGCGGCGGCTGGCGGCCCTGGGTCGGATCGGGGCGCTCCTTCGCTACGACTGGACCCGTTCGACCGGCGCGGCCGGACGACGCGGCTGAAGTCGAGGGCGATCCGACGCGAGGGGTCCGCCTACGGAATGGCCTGGACCGCCTCGCGCAGCTCTTCGAACCGGCGCTTGAGGTCCTTCAAGGCATACCGGAAGGCTTCCCGGGCCGACAAGGATCCGTCGGTCTCAAAGCGGAAGTCGAAGGTGTCGGGGCTGAGCTCGATCTCGATCGAACCGTGCTCGCACTCCTTCTGGCTCGGCAGGAGCCGGATGGCCTGCTCGGGATCCTCAAGGGTCAGCTTGCCGGCCGAGAAGCGGAGGAGCTGGCCCGGTGAGTTCTGGGCCACCCGCTTGAGGCAGGCGTCCGTGCATCCCGACTTTCGATGGAACTTGAAGGTCGCCTTCGGGGCGATCCCGACCGCTTGGGCGACCTGCCACTTCGCGTGGTCCCGGCCCGCCCCGAGGACCGCGGTCGCGTAGGCGAGGAGCGCCTGTCGGGCCCCGAGTTGGACGATGGGGATGTCGGGTTCGAGGATCTGGAGGCTCGCGTCGCCGAGCGGGACCACATCTTTGCTGTAGACCGTGCAGGGGCCCTTCTTGTCGATCGAAAAGACCGCCTGACAGTTGGCGCATCCCGCGCCGTTGCAGGTGCACTCGGACTTGCGGCGGAACTGGCCGAGATCGGTCGGGATCGGGAGGAGTCCGAGCCGGAGCGCGACCGCTTCGTCGAACATGCTAGTCGACGAGTCGTAATCCTTCCCGGTCGCCTCGTCCCGGATCGGCCCGAGGTGGAACTCCACCTCCTCGATGGCGAGCTTCGGCACGTCCGCGAGCAGCGCGCGCCGGATCGCATTGACGCGGGAAGGGGTGCTGCCCGAGATCTGGAGACGGGCCCGTCGGGGCTTGAGTTCGGGGATCGTGATCTCCATGGGTCCTAAACCCGCCGACCCCGCCGACCACCCTTCGGCTTGGTGCCGTCGTGGGGCACCGGGGTGACGTCCTCGATCCGCTGGATCTTGATGCCGGCGCGCGACAGGGCCCGGATCGCCGCCTGAGCCCCCGGTCCCGGGGAGCGGGAACGGTTCCCGCCCGGGGCCCGGACTCGGACATGGACCGTGTCGTAGCCCTTCTCCTTGATCGTGACGGCGATCTGGTCGGCCGCCTTCATCGCCGCGTACGGCGACGACTCATCCCGGGCGGCCTTGACGACCATCCCACCGGTCGCCTTCGCCAGGGTCTCCGAGCCGGTAAGGTCGGTGACGGTGATGTGGATGTTGTTGTAGCTCGCGAAGATGTGAGCGATCCCGATCTTGGCCATGGACTACATGCCCTCCGCGGGGGTCGGAGCCCCGGGTGTCGCGCGGCTCTCCCGCTCCCGCAGGGCGATCCGGGTCGGGTGATCCTCCGAGAAGTACGGGCTGGTCGGGGCGTAGCCGATGCGGCCCTCCTCTTCGGCCCGGATGAGATAGCCCGGGCGGGTGACCTTGTGGTCACCGATCAGGAGGTGGCCATGGACGATCCACTTCCGCGCCGCGATGGCGGTCGGGGCAAGCCCCTTGCGGAAGGCCACGAAGTCGAACCGGCGCTTGAGGAGATCCTCAGGGTTGAGGGCCAGGACATCGTCGAGGGTGGCGGTCGGGGCCTTAAAGAGGCCGAGCCGGGTCAGCCGGCCCAGCAGAAGGTCCGTCTCCCGCTTCGCCTGCGCCTCGCCGGCCCGGAGCCGGGCCTGGAGGTCCCGGGCCTGACGCCGGAACCCTCGGAGGACCGATTGGGCCTTCCAGAGTTCCCGCTTGTTCTTGAGCGCGTAGCGCTGGAGCAGCTTCCGCTCCTCGGCCATCCGGGTGGCCTCCCACGGGTGTTTCGGGGTTTCGTAGAGGCGCCGGAGAAAGCGGGGATCTCCCATAGGACTTGAATCACTCCTTCTTGGCGGGGGCGGCGGCCGCGGCGGACGCCGCCGGCTCGCTCTTGCCCTTCGATTCGGCCTGGGCCTCCCGCGCGGTCTTCTTCATGACGCCCGCGGCCATACCGGTGCGTCCGTTGGATCGGGTCCGCTGTCCGCGGACCTTCTGCCCCCGTTCGTGCCGGACCCCTCGGTAGGACCGGATCATGCGCATCCAGTTGATGTCGTCCCGGCGGCTGGTCTCCAGGTCGGGGCCGAAGAAATGAAGCGACTGGCCGGTCACCGTCTCCTTAGGGTGGTTGATCATCCAGGGAGGCAGCCGGGTCGCAATCTGGCCCAAGGAAGCTTCGATCCGCTCGACCGTCGGCTCGGGCAGGTTCCCGATCATCTCCTTCGGGTCGACTTCGGCCAGCCGGCAGACCACTCCGGCGATCCGGTGGCCGACGCCACGGACCCGGGCGATCGCGAGCGCGGTTGGGCGCCGACCGTCCAGGTCGGTGTTGGAGACGCGGACGATGTAGCGGAAGTTGGGGTTGTCCGGGACCGGCGCGGCCTTCGACGAGCCGCCTTTGCCCTTGCCCCCCTTCGTCTCCTTGCCCTCCTTCCCCTCCTTGGTCTCCTTGCCCTTCGATTCCTTGCCGGCCTTCGGGCTCTTCTCCTTCTTCGCCGGCTTCGCCTCTTCGGCCGGCGCCGGCGGTGTCGGGGTCTTGGCGGGTTTGGTTTCCGGAGGTGCGGGACTCATGGGGTACAGGGCACCGAAGCGATCACCCTACCGGCCATGGTCGGGGGTGAGGGAACGGGCGCGGCGCCCGAGATGGCCTTCCCTTTTAAGCGCTTCGGGAGGGGTGACCGCCGAGAGGCCGGTGGGGGCGACCGTTCCGGTTCGTCGGCATCCGCATAAGGCCCCAAGGGTAGGTGGGGTGGATGCCGAACTCCGACCGGGTCTCGGTGATCCTACCGACCTACAACGAACGGGACGGGATCGCGTACCTCTACCCCCGGCTCGTCGAGGCCCTCTCGGGGGTGGCTTCGGAGCTTTGGGTGATCGATGACCAGAGTCCGGACGGGACCGCCGCGGTCGCCCGTTCACTCGAGGGGGCCCTGCCGGTCCATGTGGTCGAGCGGACCGGGGTCCGGGGCCTCGCGACGGCGGTCCTGGAGGGGTTCCGCCGGGCCTCCGGGGAGTCCCTCGCCGTCATGGACGCGGACGGGAGCCATCCGCCGGAGGTGCTGCCGGCGCTGATCCGGGCGGTCCGGGAGGGTCCGGCGGAGATGGCGATCGCGACCCGGGAGTCCTGGAGCGGAGACACTCCGGGGCTCGCCCTCGGCCGTCGGATCATCTCGACGGGGGGTCGGTGGCTGGCTCGGCCATTGACCCGGGTGCGCGACCCGATGTCCGGGTTCTTCGTCGTACGGCGCAGCCTGCTCGAACGGGCCCGCCTCGACCCGGTCGGCTACAAGATCGGCCTGGAGATCCTCG
This sequence comes from Thermoplasmata archaeon, assembly GCA_043196275.1. GTDB lineage: Archaea > Thermoplasmatota > Thermoplasmata > Lutacidiplasmatales > UBA184 > Lutacidiplasma. The sequence continues at coordinate 550 of JBBYJM010000030.1, read as the reverse complement.
TCCGTTGCCGGCCCCGCCCGGTGGCCGAGATCCCCTACCGGTTCCAGCCCCGCATCGCAGGGGAGAGCAAGCTCGACCAGGGCGAGATCGGGCGGTACCTGAGGCACCTGGTGCGGCTCTACCGGGCCCGTGCGTTCGGGGGGCCCGACCGGCGGGCCCGGAGGACCCGGTAGCCGGAGCGCCGGGCCACGACCTCGACCGTTCCAGGGAACTCCTCGGCCAGCTTGCGCTGGTAGTAGAGGATCCCTTGGCTCCCCTGACCCACGATCCAGAGCCGGCCGGTATCGGTCAGGTACTGAGGGGCTCCGCGGAGCAGCGCGAGGATCTGGGGGCGACCGATCCGGTACGGGGGGTTCGTGGCGATCACGTCGAACCGCTCCCCGGGGACGGCCTCGAACATCGACCCTGCGCGGACCTCGGCGTTGGTGAGCCGGTTCTGCGCGAGGTTCTCCCGCGCGAGCCGGACCGCCCGACGGTTCACGTCGACCATCACGACTCGCCCCTCCGGCGCCGCCTTGGCGGCCGCGACACCGACCGCGCCCCAGCCGCA
>JBBYJM010000029.1:0-6923 GCA_043196275.1 Thermoplasmata archaeon | reverse complement strand
CCGAACCGCACCGTGAGGATCAGCGACCCCGGCGCCCCTTCGGGCTCCGGGACCGGGCGCCCGCCGAACGCCGGTGCGTGCGGTACTCCCGTTCCATCGCGCGGCCGAGGCGGCGCCAGAGGATGAGGAGCTCCCGCTCAAGGGTAGCCCGGGCCGGATTCTTGGTCCCCAGCATCGCGGGGCGCAGCCGCCCGCGCAGCGTGAACTGGGTCATGCCGTCCGACCGGGGTCGCAGCCGGTACTCCAGCTGCCCGGTCCGGTAGTTGCCGACCGCCTTCGCGGACCAGGCGCGGGGGGGCTTCAGGGTCACGGTGTAGCGGCTCCAGGCCCATCCCTCGGGCGTCGGGGTCATCTCCTCGTAGACCACCCGCCGGGGGGTCTTGCTCAGGACCCGCCGGGCGCCCTCCTCCCCCGCGAGCTTCGGGTCGAGGTCGGTATAGTCGGTGCACCACGCGTAGGCGAAATCGGCCGGTGCCTTGAACACGTGGCGGATCGCATAGACGGCGCCGGGGGACGGCATCGCGGTCCTCGCCCGGCCAGTCGGCCGGCGCCTATCAGGGTTGCGTCGTCAGGGAGCGACGATCCCGGCCGGGCCGGCGCCGGCCTCGCCGCCCGCCGCGGCCGGGCCGGGGCTCGGGGCCTCGGGGGTCGGGGAGGTCGCCGGCGCGGCGCGCCCGGTGACCACGTAGTTGCGGAGGAGCGCCCCGAACGTCCCGGCGATGAGACAGATCGCGACCCCGATCCCGAAGACCAGCTGGAAGGCGAACGGGCTCGGGACGACGAGCGGGACGTACGCCGGGAGACCGCCGCCGGCCGGCACGAGGACGACCCGGGTGAACGTCGCCAGGATCGAGGCGACCACGACCGGCCCGATGCTGGCGCCGAGGTCCTGGAACATCTCACTGAGCCCCATCCGGACCCCCGAGTCGCCGCGGTGCTCGGAAAGCGCGATCACGTTCGTGAACGAGACCAGGATCGCGATCAGGCCGACGAAGGTGGGCACCGCTTCGACGATCAGTTCCAGGTAGGTCCCGTGGAACGCGAGCAGGAGCGAGAACCCCAGCCCCGACAGGGTGGCTCCGAGCAGGACCATCGGCCGGGGGCCGTAGCGGGCCACGCCCCGGCCCACCAAGGGCGCCGCGACGAACATCCCCACGGTCGTCGGGATGCTCAACAGCCCGAAGTTGACGAGACTCAGGCCGAGCCCCACGACCGGAAACTCGACCAGGACCGTGATCACAACGAACGCCGTGAACATGGCGAGCCCCACCAGGATCGCGCCGACGTAGGCGAGGATCAGGTTGGGCTCGTTCAGGCGGCGGAGGTCGATCAGCGGATGGGCGGCCTTAAGGGAGCGCGCGAAGAACGCGCCGATCAGAAGCGCCGCGAGGAGCATCAGCACCGGGATCCCGAGCGGCAGTCGGCCGAGGGCCGAGGGGCTCAGGGTGGCCCAGCCCCACGTCGGGCCCAGGGTGATCGCGAGGAGGAAGAGCGCCACCCCGCCGCCCAGCAGCCCCGCGGCGGCGTAGTCGACCGGCGCCCCGGTCCCCCGGTGCCCCTCCGGCAGCCAGCCCCGGACCAGGATCGGCAGGAGGACCGCGGGCAGGATCATCGACGCGTAGGCGACCTGCCAGCCGAAGCTCTCGATGAGGTACGATCCGCCCACCAGGCCGAACGCGGAGCCCACGGCGAACATCGCCGCCACCAACCCCTGCGACGGGGCGATCCGCTCGGCCGGGAAATCCTCCGCGACCATCGCGAGGGCCAGGGGGAACATCGCGAGGCCGACGCCCTGGAGCCCCCGGGCCGCGATCAAGAGGCCGAGCGCGTTCGCCCGGTCGATCCCCGCGGCGGCCGCGAGGACCGGCGAGAGCGGCGCGAGGGCGACCGCGGCCGCATAGACCGCCAGCACGACCGTGAGGATGCGGCGCTTGCCGTAGACGTCGCCGAGCTTGGTGAAGATCGGGATCGTCGCGACGCCCACCAGCAGATAGGCGCTCAGGATCCAGGCGACGCTCGTGTAGGGGGCCTGGGCGAAGTACTGCTGCAGGTCGGGGAGCGCCGGGGTCAGCATCGTCTCGACGAAGCTGACCAGGAGGGCCGAGGCGGCGAGCACGGTCAGGATCCGGGACTCGTGGGGGGAGCGGACGCGGGGTTCCATGGGCATGCCCCACCGAACGCCGGCCGGGACGTGAACCCCGCGCGCGCTCCGCCGCCCAAATCGGAAGCCGGCCCCCCCGGCCCTTCCGATTTCGTCGCGAGGGTTGATGAACATGGAACCTTGTCCCCGGGCGACGATGCCGACAGACCCGGAGCCGACCCTCCCCGGCGATCCCGATCTCGATCTCGCCATCCTCCGGGTGATGTACCCGTCCGGCCACATCGAGCCGGCGGGCATCGATCCCCGGCTCAACGCGACCCGGATCGCCCGGGAGCTCCGCGTGGGGCGCGGCGTCATCGCCCAGAGGCTCCGGGCCTGGTCGAAGTTCGGCTTCCTCGCCCAGTACGACGTCTGGCCGAATCCGGCCCTCTTCGGGCAGGCGCCCGTCTGGCTCGAAGTCCGTGTCGCCGACCGGCTCCAGAAAGAGTCGGTGCTGGAGCGGATCGGCCTCGTCCCGGGCGCCGTGATGGCGCTCGATGTGGCCGGGGAGTGGATCGCCGCGACCTTCGTGCGTCCGGTGGACGAGGACCGGCGGCGGCTCGCCGACCTGGTCCAGAACCTCTCGGGGGTCCGCGAGGTCGGTCCGCCTTCCGGAGGCCCGGTCGAGGCTCCGGACCGGCTGCCCACCCCGCTCGACTTCCGGATCATCCGGGTGCTCCGCCGCCACCCCCGGGAGTCGCTCGCCAACATCGCCCGGCTCGCCCGGGTCTCGACCCGGACGATCACGACCCGCTACCACCGGCTCATCGAGAACCGGGCCGTCTGGTTCGTGCCGATCTACGACTTCAGGGCGCTCGCCGAACCGGTCCTCTCCGTGAACGTCCGTTGCGCGTCGGGCCCCGATCGGGAGCGGTTCGCCCATAGCCTGCACCGCGCCTTCCCCCGAATCCTCGAGTTCCTGCGCTCGCCGGTGAGCCCGATGCTCACCGAGGACCGCCTGGGGTGCGTCCTCATCGCCCGATCGGCGGCCCGGGTCGAGGGGATCGAGCGCTGGATCCGGGCCCAGCCCGGGGTCGTGGACTGCGAGCTCGCGGTCATGGTCCGGCAGGTCGTCTACCCCGAAACCTTCGACCGGCTGATCGCCTCGATGCCGGCGGGATCGCCGACCCGGTCGTAGGGGCGCGCCGTCACCGATCGTGTCGGGGCCTCCGCGGGAGGAGGACGCGCCGCCCCGCCCAAGGGACGCCGCCCACCGCCCGATCGGAGCCCCCCCACAACCCCGAGCGGGAGGGAGCCGGCTCGGCCGCTCACGCTTTCCTCACGCGTCCCTTGGCGGCTCGGGATGAAGGCCGCGGTGCTGGATCGGCTCGGAGCGGTTCCGCGCTGGAGCGAGTTCGACGAGCCGAAGATCGGACCCGGGGAGATCCGGGTCCAGATGGTCGCCGCCGCGGTCAAAGCCCTCGAGCGTTCGCTGGCTGCGCCGGGCCATTACGCGAGCCACCGGAGCTTCCCCGTGGTCGTCGGCACCGACGGGGTGGGACGCGGGCCCGACGGTCGGTGGGTGTATGTGGCCCGCCCCCGGAGCCCGTACGGGACCCTGGCCGAGGTCACGGTCGCCGACGCCCGCCGGGTCTGGCCGATCCCCTCGGGGGTCGACCCGGCCGAGGCGGCCGCCCTCGTCAACCCCGGTCTCTCCTCCTGGCTCTCGCTCTCCGAACGGGCCCGGCTCGCGCCCGGCGAGGCGGTACTGGTCCTGGGGGCAACGGGGACCGCCGGGAGCCTCGCCGGACCGATCGCCAAGATCCTCGGGGCCGGGACGGTCCTCGGGGCGGCCCGGCGTCCGGAGGCGATCGATCCGGCCGGCTTCGACCGGGCCCTCCCGATCGCGGGCGCGTCGGCTCCGAGCGTCGAGGGGTGGGCCGATCTCCTGCGGGAGCACGGTGTGACCGTCATCCTCGACTACCTGGGCGGGACGGCCGCCGGGGCGGTGCTCGAGGCGATCGGACGGACCGACCGCTGGCCGCCGGGCCCGGCGAGGCTGCGCTACGTTCAGATCGGCCAGAGCGCCGGGGCGGCCGTGACGCTCCCGCTCGGGATGCTGCGGAGCCGCTGGATCGATCTGGTCGGCTTCGGGCTCGGGACCCTGCCCGAAGGAGCGATCCTGCAATCGGCCGGCCACCGGCTCCTGGAGCAGCTGCGGGAGGGGCGGCTGCGCCTGCCGATCCGGCGGTACGCCCCCGGAGAGATCGAGGCGGCGTGGACCGCCCCGGGCTACCCGAGGCCGGTCGTCGTCTTCTGATCCCGCCCGGGGGCGACGGACCGGGAGCGCCCGCAGCGCCGTCATCGGCAGGGTCCAGACCCGACCCTCGGTCCGGTCGCACCGCGCCTCGTCGAGGAGGCGGCGGACCCGTCGGGCCCGCGTCGCGTCGCCGACCAGGAAGAGGACGGCCGCCTGTGCGGCCCGGGCCTTGTCGATCCCGTGCCGGATCCGGTCGGCGCGCAGCGCCCCCGAGACCTCGGCTTCCAGATGGACGTCCCGGCCGCCGAAGTACCGCCACGCCCAGCCCCGGCGGGCCCGGTCGATCGCCTCGGCGACGGCCCGCGGTGAGGCGGCGGCCCGGGGGAGCTCCAACTGGTCGAACCGGGCATCCGGTAGCGCCGTGTCGAAGCGGCCCTGCCGGACGATCTCGATCCGGTAGCCCTTGCGGGCGAAGATCCGGAACGCGGTCATGAGGAGCAGCCGGTGCTCGTCGGTCTCCCGGGCGGCGTGGGTCGGCGCCCCGAGCCCCACGATCCGGGCGCCGGCCTCCGAGAGCCGGAGCCCCGGCCCGTCCGGGCAGATCCAGCCGCGGCGCAGGGAGGCCCGGAGCGCGTCGGCGAGCGCCGGGATCGCGACGCCGGGCCCGGGGAGCCGCCCGGCCCGTTCCACCAGGGTCCGCTCGGTGACGGCCTCCCGCGCCTCCTCGGCCTGCAGCAGGGCGAGCAGGATCCGCTCCTCGGCCACCGGGGGAAGCTCGTCGACCGGGGGCGGTGCCGGGAGCCCGACGGCCGGGAGCGCGCGAACGGCCGGCTCGGGCGGCGGGGGGAACTGGACGGCCCGGGGCGACCGGCCGAGCGCCTCGTCGGTCGCGATCGCCTGACCGACCGCGAGGGAGGGCAGCCAGCGCTCCGCCTCGCGCCGGTCGAGGCCGACCCACCGGCCGACCGAGGCGGCCGCGGCGGCCGACGTGCGGAAGGCGAGGTGGCCGGTCGCCGCACCGGCCGCCGCCGCCTGGACCTCGGGGGCGAGCCGTTCGGGGTACTGGGTCACGACCAGGGCCCGGACGCCGAACTTCCGGCCTTCGGCGAGGATCTCCGCGAGCAGGGTCGGGGCGAAGAGCGGGGCCTCGTCGAGCAGCAGCAGCACCGCGGGCGGCGTCCGGGCGGACCGGGCGACGAGCCCGTAGTAGATCCGGGCGAGCAGGAGGGTCCCGGCGAACGACGCGATCTCGGGGCCGTGCGCGGCGATCGGCAATCGCGCCAGCAGGATCCCGCCCTCGGTGAGGTGACGGTCGATCGGGAGCGAGGGACCGTGGGGGGCGAGCAGGCGGGTCATCGCGGGGTGGAGGAGGAGGGGGCTCAGCCGGCTCGTGGCCGACCAGAGGAACTCGGGGTTCTTGCGGACGAGCGGTTCGAGTTCCTCCAGGAACCGGGCGAGCTCGGGCCGGTGGGTGGCGAGCCGGGCCGCCTCGCGGAACTTCGGGTCGGTGAGGAGCCGAAGCAGGTCGCCGAGGTCGCCTCCCTTCTCCTCGACGAGGGCGGCGAAGCTCTCCAGGATCCGCTCGAGCCGGAACCCCCAGTAGAGGTGGGCGCCGTCCGGGGTGAGCCGCTTGAGCCCGGCGAGGAGATGCCGGGAGGCCGCCCCGGGGGGCGCTCCGGGGATCGGGGCCATCACATCGATCCCCGGGGACGCCGGATCGGTCGGGTCGACGACCCAGAGCCGCCGGAGTTCCGCGGGGCCGAGCCGGGAAACGATCCCCTCCTGGAGGTCCCCGTGGAGGTCGATGACGGCGACCCCCATCCCGGCCCGGAACCGGGCGACCGCCTCCCCCGCGAGCCAGGTCGACTTGCCCGACCCGGACGAGCCAAAGGCAATCCGATGGACCGGAGGGGCCGCTTCGATCGGGGGGCCGGGCGGCGCCCAGGCTTCGGCCAGCCGCTCGGCCGGGAACCGGACGAACGCGGTCCGGGGGAGGTGGGCGGTGGTCCGACGTTCGCCGTCCCGGGCGATCGGGGCCTGGCGGGGGATCTCGGCGAGGCAGTCACGGCCCGTCAGCCGGGAGAACCGCCGGGCGATCCCGGGGCCCCAATGGGCCACGGCCGGTGCGAGTTCGTCGGGGGTCCGGGCGGCCACGCAGAACCGCCGGGCCGCAAAGAGCCCCTCCTCGGTCCAGGCCCAGTGGGTCTGGAGACCGACCCAGGCGCCGGGCGCCACCGGCGGCTCCACCTCGACGACGTCCGAGCTCGGCGAGACTCCGGGACGCTCGGGACCCGTGGAGCCGTCCGCCACGGGCCGGGGCCGAAGGTAGCCCCAGAGGACCGCCCCCGCTTCCCGGGGGAGGAACGGGGGTGCCGCCGGGAGGCCGGACAGTCGTCCGCCAAAGCTGCCCATCCCCGAAAATAGGCCGGGCGGGTGGAGGCCACCGAGACCGGGGCGGCCGTCGGAACCGATTTCGATGAAGAGTCCTGCGGGGGGGCGCCAGCCCATCAGCCGACCGACCAGCTCCGACCCGAACTGGCGGACGAACGACGGCTCGGGCTTCCAGCGGAAGAGAGCGATCCG
>JBBYJM010000028.1:0-6989 GCA_043196275.1 Thermoplasmata archaeon | reverse complement strand
AGGCCCACCCTGAGGTCGTGAACGTCCTCCTCCAGTTGCTCGACGACGGCCGGTTGACCGACGGGCAGGGACGAACGGTCGACTTCCGCCAGACCCTGGTGATCATGACCAGCAACCTCGGCACCGATCTCCTCGCCGAGGCGCCCCCCGAGGCCGACCGCCGTCGGCTGCTCGAACCGGTCCTGCGGGCCCACTTCCGGCCGGAGTTTTTGAACCGCCTGGATGAGATCGTCATCTTCCACTCGCTGGGTCCGGAGCAGATCGCCCGGATCGTCGACCTCCAGCTGGCGCTGATCGAGTCCCGGCTCCAGCCGCGCCGGATCCGGCTGCGGGCCACCGCACCCGCCCGGAGCTGGCTCGCGACCCAAGGCTACGACCCCCAGTTCGGGGCGCGACCGCTCAAGCGCACCCTCCAGCGGCTCGTCGTCGACCCGCTCACGACCCGGCTGCTCGAGGGCAAGATCCGGGACGGCAGCGAGGTCACCCTCAACGTCCGCAACGGGGAGATCGAACTGACCGCATCGGCCCCGTCCCCCGCGGAGTGAGGCGGCGATGCCGTCGATCGTCGTGGCGTGCGTCGGGGATCCCGGCGTCGCCGCCGGGCTCGGCAAGAAGGGGACGACCTCCGATCTCACCCTCTACAACACGGTCCAGGGCGACCGTCAGTTCGTCTTCGTCGAGCCCACCCGGTTCCCGGAGAAGATGGTCGCCCTGACGACCGCGCTCGCGATGGCCCACCGGTGCCTGCTCGTCGTCCACGGCCTCACCCGCCCGATCGCCGAAACCCTCGCGACCGTCGATCTCATGGACCTCCCGACCACGATCGTGCGGGGGCCGTCGGTCGGCGACGACGAGCTCCGCCGCGCGCTCAAGGGGAGCCGGCTCGAGTCGGAGCCGTTCCTGGCCGAGGATCTGCCCCATCTGCGGGAGACGATCGGCGCCTGGGCCGCCCCCGAACGACCCGGCCCGGTCCGGGTGCCGATCGACCATGCCTTCCAGGTGAAGGGGGTCGGTGCGGTCGCCCTCGGTTTGGTCGCGCAGGGCCGGCTCGAGGCCCACGCGAAGCTCCGACTCTATCCGACCGCCCAGACGGTCGAGGTCCGATCCATCCAGGTCCACGACGTCGACCGGGCGAGCGCCGCCACCGGCGAGCGTGTCGGGGTCGCGCTCAAGGGCGTCGATGCCCGGGAGCTCGAGCGCGGCCAGATCCTCGCGCCCGAGGGGTCGCTGGTGACCACCCACCGCTGGCGCGGCCGGGATCCCCGGCCGTGCCGCTACTATCGGGGGGAGATCGCTCCCGGGGGCCGCTACCACCTGGCGGTCGGCCTCGACGCCTACCCCGTCCAGGTGGGTTCGGTGGGTGCACCGATCGAGCTCACGGTCGATCGGCGGATCTCGGCCGAACCGGGTTCGCCGGGGTACCTGCTCGACCTCTCGGCGACGGCGGGCCCACGGATCATGGGGCGGTGGACCCTGGATCCCGTGGGATCGGAGTGATCGTCGGTCCGCCCTCAGGCGAACATCGTCACCGACTCCTTCCGGAGTTCTTCCTCGCCGACGACCTTCTCGACGGCCCGCTCGAAGTCCTGCAGGGTGACCTGATCGCGTTCCTCCCGGATCGCGCCCATGCCGGCCTCGGTGCAGATCGCCTTGATGTCGGCGCCGGTGACGCCCTCGCACCGCTGGGCGAGCAGTTCGAAGTCGATCGGTTCCCGCAGCGCCATCCCCCGGGAGTGGATCCGGAAGATCTCGGCCCGACCGGCCTCTCCGGGGACCGGGATCTCGATGATCCGATCGAACCGACCGGGCCGCAGGAGCGCGTCGTCGAGGATGTCGGGCCGGTTCGTCGCAGCGATGATCTTGACGTTGGACAACGGTTCGAAGCCGTCCATTTCGGCGAGCAGCTGCATCAGGGTCCGCTGGACCTCCCGATCGCCGCTCGTCGCGACCTCGAGCCGCTTGGCGCCGATCGAGTCCACTTCGTCGATGAAGATGATCGACGGGGCCTTCTCCCGGGCCAGCTGGAAGAGCTCCCGGACGAGTCGGGCCCCCTCCCCGATGTACTTCTGGACGAGCTCGCTGCCCACCAGCCGGATGAAGGTGGCGTTGGTGTGGTGGGCGACCGCCTTGGCGATGAGGGTCTTGCCGGTGCCGGGCGGCCCGAGGAGCAGGACGCCCTTCGGGGGGTCGACCCCCACCTTGCGGTAGAGCTCGCTGCGGAGCAATGGATACTCCACCGCTTCCCGGATCTCCCGGATCTGGTCGCTGAGACCCCCGACCTCCTGGTAGGTCGCGGTCGGCTTCGCCACGATCTCGCTGGCGGAGACCATCGGGTCCACCGACGCGGGCAGGACGCCCATGACCGCCAGGGTCTGCTTGTTGAGGGCGACGCGGCTACCGACCGAAATCTTCGCCGCCTCGATCGACTCCGCGGTGTTGACGACGAAGTCGGGCCCGGTCGATGATTTGACCACGATCCGGCCGTCGGTCAGCACATCCCGGACATTCCCGACGATCAGCGGGGGATAGCGGAGGCGATCGAGCTCGGTCTTGAGCCGCTTGACCTCCCGCTGGAGCCGGAGGATCTCCGCCTCCATGTAATGCCGCTCGCTCTCGATCCGCTTGATCGCGTCGGCCAGCTGGTTGTTGCGGAGCTCCAGGAACGAGACGCGTTCCAGCCGTTCCGATTCGGTGGGCGTGACTTCCGGTTCGGTCATGGTGGGCGGGACGACACTCCCGGACAGAACCAAGGCGCCTTGGCTTATAAGTAGTCGTCAGTCCGGCGAGCGAGGAGCGATGGGGGCTACCCGAGAAGCCTGGGCGACCGCGCCGGGGCACGTCACCGGCCTCTTCCTCCCGGCAACCGACTCGCGGGATCCGCGAGGGCGGGGATCGCGAGGGGGCGGGGTGGTTCTCGACGCCGGCGCCCGGGCCGTGGCCCGCTGGACCCCGTCCGTCCGCCCCCGGCTCCGGGTCGTGGACGGCTCGGGTCGCCCGCTCCCGATCTCCCGGGAGGTGGCCGAGCGGTTGCGGGGCGGGCGTCGCGGAGCGCTCGAGGTGGTCCTGACGCACGACCTTCTCGTCGGGCAAGGTTCGGCATGAGCGCGGCGGGCGCTCTGTCCACCTCGCTCGCCGTGGGCCGGCTCTTCGGGATCCCGAGGTCCCGCGCGATCGAAACCGCCCATCTCGCCGATCTGTTCGGGGGCGGGGGTCTCGGAGGCGTGGCGGCCATCCTGGGTGGCGGCATCGAGTTCCGCCTCCGACCGGGGATTCCCCCATGGGGGGAGATCGTCCATCGGCCCTGGACCGGCCCGGTCTGGATCGGCTGGAGCGGTCGGCCGATGCCTTCCCCTCGGGCCCTGGCCGACCGGTCGCTGCGTCGCCGGATCGAACGGGCCGCGCGGGAGCTCCCGGCCCTCCTCCAGGATCGGGACCCGGCCCGCTTGTTCGCGGCGAGCGAGCGGTTTACCGATCGGCTCGGGCTGGCCGGAAGCGCCCTCTCCCGGAAGATCGCCCGTCTGAGGAGGGCGGGCGCCTGGACCATGCAGACGATGTTCGGTCACGGGTGGCTTGCCGTTCCTCCGACCGACCGGGTCGACCGAGAGCTCCAGAAGCTTCTTCACGAGGAGGGCGGGGAGGCTCGACGGCTCCGGTGCGCCGCGAGGGGGCCTCGGGCGTCGCGATCCTCCCTAAGCCCGGCGGCCCGCCCGAGGGCGCGCGGCCCAGCCTCAGGGTTTCCCGGGCGGCCGGTGGAAGCTTAAGTACGGCCGCGCCTCCGTGAGTCGGGGGTGGCGTCCCCCGTCTGTGGCGATCCGCCGCAGTAGCTCGCCGCCCACGCGGCCAATGACGCCTGCTTCAGAGCGGAGCAGGGTCCTTGGTCGACATCGCAGCGCAGGAAATCAACCTCCTTCAGGCGGCGGTCGTGCTGCTGGGGGCCCCGTTGCTGGCGGGGGTGTACGCCCGTGCGCGGGCGTGGACCGAGTCGCGGCGCGGTCCGTCAATATTCCAGCCCTACTACGATCTGGCGAAGCTCCTCCGCAAGGAGACGCTGCTCCCGGAGGGCAGTTCGGCGTTCTTCGTGCTCGGTCCGTTCGTGGCGTTCGGGGCGTATCTCACGATCGCGGTCGTCGTGCCGGTCGTCACTCCGTACCCGCTGCCCTACGCCGGCCTCGTCGACCTCCTCGGCGGGGGGCTTTTGTTCGGATTGGCGGCGCTCGTCATCTCCCTGGCCGCGCTCGACTCGGGCAGCAACTATGCCGCCCTCGGCGCGAGCCGGGCGACGGTCTTCGGCGCATTCGGCGAACCCGTCCTGATCATGGTCTTCTTTGCGGTGGCGGTGATCACCGGGACCAACAACCCCTACGTGACGACGCAGCTTCTGGCCGGCTCGGTCTCGGCCTACCTCTCGCCGACGCACCTGCTCGCCACCGCCGCCTTCTTCCTCCTGCTGCTCGCGGAGACCGGAAAGCTCCCGGTCGAGAGCCCGGGCCATCTCGAGTTCGGCCTGATGGGCGAGGCCCAGGCCTACGAGCACTCCGGACGGCTCTACGGTCTCCTCCAGTGGAACGGCTGGTTGAAGCAGTTCCTGCTGGCGACCGTCTTCCTGAATGTCTTCGCGGCGCCGTGGGGGCTCTCCGCGAGCCCCACCCTCGTCGCCGCGCTCGCGAACACCGGCCTCCTCGCCGCCAAACTGGCCGGGCTCACCGGGTTGCTCGTCCTGGTCGAGGCTTCCTTGGCCAAGATCCGGCTCTTCAAGGTCCAGGATTTCCTGGTGATCGCCTTCTCCCTCGGCCTCCTTTCGGTCGGGGCGTGGCTCTGGCTGGGGGTGGCGTGAATGGCTGTCGGGCCGGCCCAGGCTACCCTGCTTCTGGGCGTCGCGATCCTGCTCACCGCGCTCTACCTTCAGACGGAGTCGTTCGTCGGTCCACAGATCCGGGCGATCGCCCTCCAGTCCCTCCTCCTCGGAGGGCTGCTCACCGTCCTGGCCGCGGAGCAGGGGAGCCTGGTTCTCGCGATCCTGGCCGGGCTGACCGTCGGGATCCGGGCGCTGCTCCTCCCGTACACCCTGACGCGGCAGGCGGCGGCGTTCCGGCTGCCGGAGCGGGAGCTTCGGGCCGGTCGACGGGTCCGGGGCCACGCCCTGGCGGCGGTGCTGCTGGCCGTCGTCGGCGGCGGGCTGTACCTTGAGGTCATCGGGCCGGCTTTCGGCCACCCGGACGGTGTGATCCCCTTCCTGCTCCTCCTGGAGGGGCTCCTCCTGATGGCGAGCCGTTCGAATGCCCTCGTCCGGGTCATCGCCTACCTGGAGGAGGAGAACGCCGTCGTCCTCCTGGGCGCCCTGATGGCCGCCGGATTCCCCATCCTCGTGGAGAGCGTGGTCCTGCTCGACCTCTTCGGGGTGGTCCTGACCGCCGGATTCCTCTCCCTTCACCGGACCGCGACCGGGGTGCCCGAAGAGGGCTTTGTGGAGGAGCTGACCGGATGATCGTCCCAGGGGAGACGCTGTGGCTCACGCTGATCGGTCTTCCGACCGCCTCGGCTCTCGCCGGGGCCTTCGTCCGCCCCGGGCTCGCCGAGCGGATCGCCCGGGCCGCGAGCCTCGTGACGCTCGTCGCGGCGCTCCTCCTCCTGGTCGGACCGTCCCGGGGATCGGCCGGGGGGATCCTGGGATGGGACGCGATGAGCGACCTCTTCGCGGTGCTCGTCGCCGCCCTCTACGCCCTGTCGACCTGGGACTCCGCCCGGTATCTCGGCTCGGTCCGGGCATCGGCCCTCTCCCCCTCGACCTACTACGCCCTCCTGGGCGGGTTCGCGGCCGCGATGCTGGCGACGCTGGCGGTCTCCGACCTGGCCCTCATGTGGATCGGACTCGAGGCCACGACCGTCGTGAGCGCGCTGCTCGTGATGTACGACCGTCGGCCGGCCAGTGTGGAGGCGGCCTGGCGCTACGTCCTGATCGCCTCGGGGGGCCTCGCGGTCGGGCTGTTTGCGCTCGCCCTCCTCTACGGGGAGGCCGGGAGCCTGGATGCGTTCGCGCTCGCGGCCCACCCTCCCGCCTGGACGCCGGCCCTCGCCCTGGTGGTCGCCCTGGCCCTCGTGGGCTTCGGGACCAAGGTCGGTCTCTTCCCGATGCACGCCTGGCTGCCGGACGCCCACTCGGAGGCGCCGGCGCCGGTGTCGGCCCTCCTCTCCGGGGCATTGCTCCCGACCGCGCTGTACGTCTTCCTCCGGATCTACGACCTGGTGCCGCCCACCGGCGCGCTCGGCCTCCGCGAACTGGTGGTCGGGGTTGGCGCCCTCACCGCGCTGGTGGCGGCGTTCCTGACCTTCGGCCAGCGATCGTACAAGCGGCTCTTCGCCTACTCCAGCATGGAGAACATGGGCATTGCGCTGGTCGGGATCGGGCTCGGGGGGATCGCGCTCTACGGAGCCCTCCTCCTCCTGGTCGCCCACGCGTTCGCCAAATCCTCGGCGTTCGCCTGCTCCGGAACGGCCCTCCAGACGACCGGGACCTCCCGGATCGACAGCGTCCGCGGATTCGGCCGGCGGAGTCCCCGGACCGGTGCGCTCTGGCTCCTCTCGGGGCTTGCGGTCACGGGGACACCACCCTTCGGGAGCTTCGCGGCGGAGCTCGTCATCCTCACCGGAGCCCTCGCGCAGGGCGCGTACGGGGTCGTGGCGGCCCTCGTCGTGACGCTCGGGGTCGCCTTCGCGGGGGTCAACTACCCGCTCGGTCGGATGGTCCTTTCCCGAGCCGAATCCCCGGAGCTTCCGTCGGAGGCGACGGAGAGCTGGCTCTCTACGATCGTGCCCGGAATCGCCCTGGGCGTTGCCTTGGCCGTCGGCCTCGGATCGATTCCGTACCTTACCGGCGCGCTGCGGATCGCCGCCGGCGGGGGGTTCCCACGACCCGGGCCGCCGGTTGGGGGAGGGCCTTCGGCGAACCCCCCTGGGGGGCGGACGCGTGGATCGCCTACATCGCCCCGGAC
>JBBYJM010000027.1:0-7006 GCA_043196275.1 Thermoplasmata archaeon | reverse complement strand
CCTCTTCGCGACCGAGCTCGAGGTCTCCGGAGCGCTCGACCACATCGCCCGCTGGCTGGTCGGCCGGAGCCGGACGGCCCGCGACCTTCCGTTGGTCCTCTTCCTCGGCTTCGGCATTGCGAGCGCCCTGGTCGTCAACGATGCGCTGGTCCTCATCGGCGTCCCGATCCTGCTGCATGTCGCCCGGCGGCTGAAGACCGATCCCAAACCCCTCCTCCTGACCCTGGCCTTTGCGGTGACCGTCGGGAGCGTCGTGACCCCCCTCGGCAACCCGCAGAACCTGCTCGTCTCCCTCGCGAGCGGCCTCACAGCGCCGATCGCGGTCTTCCTCCGCTACCTCCTCCTCCCGACCGCTGCCGGTCTCCTTGCGGGAGGGTACTATCTCAAGTGGCAGTTCGGGTCGACGCTCGCCCCGGCGGAGCCGACCTACCCCCAGCTCCGGGCCGAGTCGCCCGCCCTGTGGATCCGGGGGGATTGGGGGGCGCGGATCCGGGCCTACCCGGCGCTCCTCCTGTTCCCGGTGACGGTGGCGGCCCTCTTCGGGGCCGACATCGGCGGGGCGCTCGGCCTGTTCACGGCCCCGCCCATTTGGGAGATCGCGATTGTCGGCGGACTCGGGTTGCTCCTCCTTTCAACCCACCGGATCCGGCTCCTCCGGGAGATCCCCTGGTCGATCCTGGCCCTGTTCGTGGGGCTCTTCCTCGTCGTCCAGGCCTCCGTGGAAGGCGGCGTCATCACGGCGGTGGAGGGGCTCTTCCCCCTGCCCGGCCCCGGATCGGCCCCGGTCTCGATCCTCGCCATCACCGCCACCAGCCTGGTCGGCTCCCAGGTGGTCCGCAATGTGCCATGGGTCGCCCTCCAGATCCCCCTCCTCTCGGGCCTCGGCTACGGGGGCTCGAACGTCCTCGCGTGGCTGGCCCTCGCGGGGGCCAGCACGCTGGCCGGCAATGTGAGCCTCCTTGGGGCGGCGAGCAACCTCATCGTCGTCGAGCGGGCCGAGCGCTCGGGGGTCCGGATCTCCCTGGGGGAGTTCGTCCGCTACGGCCTGCCCCTCACGGCGATCACCGTGGTGATCCTCGTGGCGGCGCTACTTGTGGGGATTTGACGGAGCAGCCGCCGACGAGGCCACCGTGGCGGGCGGGGAGCGCCGTACGGCCAAGAGACCGAGGCCGGAGCCGAAGGTCACGACATACACCCCGAGCAGGAGATCGTAGAGGTAGCGGATGTTCCCGCCGTAGTAGGTGATCCCGAAGAGGTAGTTGGCGAAATCCCCCGCCGACGCGAATCCGACCGAGCTGTAGGTGAAGATGTCCCCGACCAGGATCAGGATCAGCAGGCCGGAGGCCACGACGCCCGCCTGGACGGCCCGACGGCTGCCGACGACCCAGAGTCCGACCGCGCCGACCGCGTCGGCGACGGCGGTGATCAGGATCACGTACCAGTGAAGGTAGTAGCCCGAGGTCACGGTACCGAAGTCGGTGCGTAGGTTGGAGTCCGTGACGAGCATGACCGCGCTCACGATCGCGGCGACGGCGAAGAGAAACCCGTAGAGCCGAGCTCCGAGGGAAGCCGCGGCCATGGGGTCCCCATGCCCCCAGGCCCAATAACGGCTTGGGTGGGCCCCCGAGCCCGCGGGCAGCGCCCCCACAGACCGGGTTCGTTCGGCGATTACTTGAGTCTCCGACTCTTATGCGATGCCGGTGGACCTATGAGCGGTCGAGAAGTAACGATTCCGTCGTCGGGGCGCAACTTGGTCGGATACCTCGCCGAGCCGGAGACCAAGGGGCCGCATCCGGCGGTCCTGGTCGTCCACGAGATCTTCGGGCTGGACGAGCACCACCGGGATGTGGCCCGAAGGTTCGCCGCCCAGGGGTACGTCGCGCTCTCCCCGAACCTCTTCACGGGACCGGTGGCCGAGACGATGACGCCGGCGAACGTGCAGCAGGCGATGCGGGCGTTCGCCGAAGCGCCGCCCGACCTGCGGTCCAACCCTGAAAAGTTCCGGGAGTTCGCCCAGTCGCAACCGCCGGAGCGTCGGCCGGTGCTCGAGGCCTTCGCCCATGTGACCAACCCCGAGACCCAGGACGGATTCGCCCGCGATCTCGTCGCGTGCCGGGAGTATCTGCAGCGTCTGCCGACGGTGAATCCCCAGCGGATCGGCGCCGTGGGTTTCTGTTTCGGGGGAGCGATGGTCGGTCGGTATGCGACGGTCGATCCCGAGCTGACCGCCGGGGTGATCTTCTACGGGCAGAACCCTCCGCTCGATCGGGTCCCGAAGATCCGGGCCCAGTTGCTCGGCCAGTATGCCGGCGAGGATCCGGGCATCACCCAGACGGTTCCCCAGTTCGCCGAGGCGATGGCCCGGGCCGGCCGGTCGTTCCGCTACCAGGTCTACCCGGGGGCGCGCCATGCCTTCTTCAACGACGCCCGCCCGAACTACCACGCGGAGAGCGCCACCCTCGCGTGGGGCCGGGTGCTCGAGTTCTTCCGCTCCACCCTCGGCTGAGTCGGTCCCACGGCCGGGCCCGGCCCGGCCCGACGACCGCTCACTCGCCCTCCCGGGGAGACCGTTCCCATCGATCGTCGAGGGGATCCGTCGGGGTTTCGCCCGGGAAACCAGGACTCTCGCCGGGTTCGGGTCGCTTATTCCCATACCCCCCCTGCCCGATCCATGACCCGCGGCAGCTCCCCGTACGACTTGGTCATTCTCGGTGGGGGCGCGGCCGCGTTTGCGGCGGCCATCCGGGCCGACGAGCTCGGCTTCCGCACGGTGATGGTCAACCGCGGCCTGCCGATCGGGGGGACCTGCGTGAACGTGGGGTGCATCCCCTCGAAGTTCCTGCTGGAAGCCGGCAACGAGTACTTCTACCGTCAAAGCCCCCAGTTCGCCTGCAACCTTCCCGGGGCGGTCCACTGCGACTTTGCGGAGGCGATCACCTACAAGGATCGGGTCGTGGGCCGGCTGCGGCGGGGGAATTACCGGTCCGTCCTGGAGGGCCGGCGGATCGAGTATGTGCCGAAGTCGGGCCACCTGCTCCCGGGCCGGCGGATACGGGCGGGGGGCCGGCTCCTCGAAGGGCGCCGGGTCCTCCTGGCGACGGGCACCCGGCCCCGCATCCCGCCGATCCCCGGCCTTGCCGCATCCGGCTATCTGACCCACCGTACCCTCATGCGGCAGACCGAACTGCCGGCCGAACTGGTGGTCCTGGGGGGCGGACCGATGGGCGTCGAGTTCGCCCAGATGTACGCTCATTTCGGGAGCCGGGTGGTCCTGCTCCAGTCGAGGGACCGGATCCTCCCCCGGGAGGAACCCGAGGTTTCCGCCGAACTCGCGGCCTGCCTGGCCCGGGAGGGGCTCTCGCTCAAGACCGGGGTCCGGGTGAGCCGGGTCGAACGGCGCCGGGGCCGGGTCGAGGTCCGCTCGGCGGGCCGCGATGGGCGGCTGGAGGCGGATGCCGTCCTCGTCGCCACCGGGATGCAGCCCAACACGGAGAGCTTGGGACTGGACGCCGCCGGGGTCGAGTGCGATGCCGCCGGATTCATTCGGGTCGGTCGGTCGCTGGAGACGAGCGCGCCCGGGGTGTACGCGGCGGGGGACGTCACGGGCCATCGTCTCCTCGAGACCGTCGCGGCCAAGGAGGGGGCGACGGCCGCCCAGAACGCCCTCGCCGGGACGCGGCGCTCCCTGCGGTACGACGAGGTCCCGCACGCGGTCTTCACCAACCCCCAGGTGGCGAGTGTCGGGCTCACGGAAGCGGAGTATCTTCGCCGCGGGGGCCGGTGCGACTGTCGGACCATCACGATGGACCGGATTCCCAAGGCGCTGACGGTCGGTGACACCCGGGGCGTGCTCAAGATGGTCGCCGACGCCCGGAGCCATCGGTTGGTGGGGGCCCACATCGTCTCGCCGCTCGGCGCCGACCTGATCCAGTCGGCCACGTTTGCGCTGCGGGCTCGCATGACCGTTGACGACATCATCGACACGGTCCACGTCTTCCCGACCTTCTCCGAGTCCCTCAAGTACGCCGCGGAGTCTTTCCGTCACGACATGCACCGCATGAGCTGCTGCATCGAGTGAGCAGCGGGGGAGGATCGCCCATGGTTCGGTCACGGCCTCTTCCCCTCCCGCCTGCGTCCCTTCACGGAGGGCCCGCGGCGCGCGCGACCTCCGTCCGGAGGACCGATCGGGGCCTCGGAACGCTGGGGCCACAGCCATGAAGCGCCCTCCAAGAGACCGGGAGTTCACCCGGGAGGTCGCCTGCATGATCCAGATCGATGGGGAACAGTACTGCCTGGATCCGGCCAACGGTCTGGTCGAAGTCCTCGGGAAGCGGTGGACCCTGCCCCTCATCGGGGTGCTCGGGAACCGCACCCGATCCCGGTTCAGTGAGTTGAGGGACGCGCTGCCGGGGATCGGCAGCAAGAGCTTGACCGAGCGGCTCCGGGAACTTCACCGGCTCGGTTTGGTCCATCGCGAGGTGTTCCCCGAGGTGCCGCTCCGGACCGAATATCGGCTGACCGACGCCGGCGCGTCCCTTCGCCGCGCGCTGGTCCCGCTCGTCCGATGGGCCGGCTCGGCGCCGCCCTCCCCGCCGGCCGCGGGTCTCTCCTCGCGGCGGCGGTCCGAGCCCTCGGAGACCCGCCGCTCCCGGACCCCCCCTTAGGGCCCCCCGTTTACGGCGAGCCTACCGCTCGTTCTCCCGCAGGTCGGGGCTCATCATCGCCTCGGGGGCGCGGGAGGAGGGCGGTGGCGCTTTCCCGGGGGCTGCCACCGTCGGCGCCCTCGGCGCCGGGCCCGGAGACTCCCCGTGGACGTACCGGGCCCCCCGCTGGGAGGAGACCACGGCTCCGGCCGCCGTCACGACACCGGCAAAGATGAAGGCCGAACCGAGGGCGGAGGAGAACGCCGGGGCGACGGCATTGGCGAAGAACCGAGGCGCAAGCACGGCCGCCGACTGGGCCGGGGTCAGCGGAACCCAGCCCGGCGTGCTGCTCAGGGCGGCGAGGAGCCCCGACATCGGATTCTCTCCCAGGAAGGCGCCGAACAGGGCGCCCGTGGGGTTGGCCGCGATCGCGCCCGAGAGGAGACCCTGGTCGGGCGGCCCGATCTGGGCTCCGTGCAGCGCGGCGGACGCTGCGCTGCCGAGGTCGGTGGAGAGGCTCAGGATCACGATCGTGAAGAAGATCGCCATCGACAGCTGCTGACCGGAGTTCTGGAGGGTCGCGAGCATCCCCGAGGCCGCCCCCCGGTTTTCCGGGGGGACCGAGTTCATCACGGACGCGGCGTTGGGGGCGGCGAACATCCCCATCCCGCACCCTTGAGCAAACAGGAGCACGCCCATCTGCCAGTAGGCGAAGTTGATCGGCAGGAGGGCCAACAGGAAGAAGGTCCCCGAGGCCAGCGCCAAGCCTAGGGTGGTCAGGGTTCGGGGTCCCTGCCGGTCGGAGAGCCACCCGCTCAGGGGGCCGGCGACCAGGAATCCGAGGATCATCGGCATCAGGGCGACGCCGGCCCAGAGGGGGATCGACGAGAAGGAGTAGCCGTGGAGGGGGAGCCAGATGCCCTGGAACCAGAGGACCAGCAGGAGCATCATCCCCCCCCGGGCGATGGAGCCCATGAAGGCGCCGATGTTGCCGGCGGCGAACGAACGTACCCGGAAGAGTTCGAGCCGGAACATGGGATCCGGCACCCGGGTTTCGATGAACAGGAAGGTCAGCAGGAGTCCGATCCCCGCGACCATCCCAGCGATTACGTAGGGGCTCGACCAGCCGGTGCTGGAACTTCCGTACGGGAGGAGACCGTAGGTGATGGAGATCAGCACGAGGGTAAGGCCCGCGGCGAAGGTGATATTGCCGACAAAGTCCACCTTCTGGCCGGCCCGCCGGGTCGAGATCTCCCGGAGCCGGGCGTAGGCCCAGAGCGTCCCGGCGACACCCACCGGGACGCTGACCAGGAAGATGAGGCGCCAGGTCGGGAGGACGAAACTCCCGAGGTGGATGTCGGGGATCCCGGCGAGGATCCCCCCGGCGATGAGGCCAACCATCGATCCCCCAATGAAGGCGATCTGGTTGATCCCCATGGCCTTCCCCCGCTCGCTCGGGGGAAAGGCGTCGGTGAGCAGGGCGGCCGAGTTCGCGAACAGGAACGCGGCGCCGAAGGCCTGGATGAGCCGGAGCCCGACCAAAAGCCAGGCGCCGGTCGTGCCCTGGAACGGCTCGATGAAGAGCAGGATCGAGCCGGTCGAAAAAATGGCAAACCCCAGATTGTACATCCGGGCCCGCCCCCACATGTCCGAGAGCCGTCCCACCGTGACCAGCAACGTCGCGGTCACGACACCGTAGCCGAGGAGGAGCCAGATCAGGATCGGGAAGCTCGACGGGGCGAACGGGTCGACGCCCAGGCCCTTGAAAATGACCGGCAACGAGATGAGAACGATCGTCCCGTCCAGCGCCGCCAGGAGCGAGCCTAGGGTGGTGTTGGAGAGTACGGTCCACTTGTACTCCATGGGTCGGCTACTCCTCCGGGGCCCGGCCCCGGCGTCGCCGCCATTGGGCCAGCGCGCGGTCGAGTTGTTCCGCGCCCTGGTCGACGGCCGACATCCCCCCGGGCCCGAGCTCCCGGGCGATCTCGTTCAGGAGACCTCGGATCTCGGCCACCACGGTCCGGTACAGCCGGCTCCCCTGGGGCGTCAAGGAGACCACCGTGGCCCGTCGATCCTCCGGGTCCGGCGACCGCTGGATGAGGTGGCGCTCCTCGAGCCGGTCCAGGAGCTGGGTCACAGCCGCGGGAGAAAGGTCCAGCTCCTGGGCGATCGTGGACGGCCGCGTCGGGCCGGCCGCGCACAGCCGCAGCGCGCGGGCATCGGACTTCAGAAGGCCGTGGGGCTCCAAGGCCCCGCGGATCTCCCGGTTCAAGGAAGCGAGCGTCCCCCGGATCCGGCCGATGACTCCGCCCTCAAACGGGTCCGGTTGCTGCAGGGAGGAAGCGTCCATAGGGCGGCAAAGT
>JBBYJM010000026.1:0-7171 GCA_043196275.1 Thermoplasmata archaeon | reverse complement strand
CTCGAGGACGGCCCGGTCGGCGATCCGTAGGAGCGCCCGGTCGTCCCAGGGGGCGGCGGTGACGAAGTGATGAAGCGACTGGTGGCGGGCCGAAACGTGGCGCGGGTCCACGCGGGCGGCGATGGGCTCGATGCTCTTTCGCTCGCCGGGAAGGCATAGTCCCACGAGGTAGGCCCGGAGCGGGTCACGACGGTCCTGGTGACCCGCGGCGAAGCTCAACTGCTCAAGGTAGCCGTCGAAGCGGTCCGACTCGGGCCCGGATAGGGCATCCATGGCCCGACAGGAGATACGCATGGGATAAGTCGTTTATGACACAGTAGAACTAGGAGCCCGTAGCGCTACTCGCCTGTTGATGGCGACTCGAACGCAGGTACTATAGCCGGCCCCGTGTATCGTCGGGCATGCCCACCGACGGCGGTCCGACGTTCCGGAAGTACGACCCGAAACAGACGCTCCTCCTTCCCCCGAACCTCGACGAATGGCTCCCGAAGGATCACCTCGCCCGCATCGTCGCTCAGGTCGTCGACGAACACCTCGACCTCGCTTCTCTCCTCGCGAGCTACCACAACGAGTCGGGAGGGTTCCCGGCGTTCGACCCTCGCCTCCAACTCAAGGTCCTCCTCTACGGCTATTGCATCGGGGTGGCGAGCTCCCGTCGGATGGAGAAGGCCACCTACGAGGACCTCGCGACCCGGTGGCTCGCCACCGACCAACATCCCCACTTCACCCCTCTCTCCCGGTTCCGTCGACGGAACCTCCCGCTCATGGACGAGCTGTTCCACCAGGTCCTCGAGTTGTGCCGAGAGGCGGGACTCGTCAAGCTCGGTCGCGTGGCGCTCGACGGAACCAAGATCAAAGCGAATGCCTCGAAACACAAGTCGAAGGCCTACCAGAAGATCCGGAAGGAGGAGAGCGACCTCCGTCGGGTCGCCCACGACATCCTCCGAGAGGCCGAGCGGGTCGACGAGGAGGAGGACAAGCTCTACGGGCCGGACAAGAACCCACTCCTCCACCCACTGCCGCCGGACTGGAAGGAGCGACTCAAGAAGCTCAAGGAGGGGAAGAAAGCCCTCGAGGAGAGAGCGGCGAAGAAGGGCGAGCCGAAGCCCCAAGCCACCGCCCAGTACAACTTCACCGACCCGGACTCGCGGATCCTCCAGGAGAGCGGGAACAAGGGTGGGTACATCCAGGGATACAACGCTCAGGCGGCGGTCGATGCGAAGAGCCAGGAGATCGTGATGGCGGCGATCACCCAGGAGAACCCCGACCAACAGCACCTCGTACCGATGGTGGAGGAACTGAAGCGGGAGCTGGGGGAGCTCCCGAGCAAGCTCCTCGTCGACGCGGGGTACTTCAGCGAGGCCCAGATCCGAGTGGTGGAGGCGATGGGAGTGAAGGTGTTCTGCCC
This sequence comes from Thermoplasmata archaeon, assembly GCA_043196275.1. Taxonomy (GTDB): domain Archaea; phylum Thermoplasmatota; class Thermoplasmata; order Lutacidiplasmatales; family UBA184; genus Lutacidiplasma. The sequence goes on along the minus strand of JBBYJM010000026.1, from coordinate 5,763 downwards.
GCCGGAACCGTGGCGAGTGGCGGAGAGCGCTCCGTGCGCGAGAGGGCGCCCACCGCTCGGCGAGCGGTTCACGCAGCTCATGCGACGAAGGACGCGGAGCGTTCGGGGACGAGCGGACTATCGGTGGCGGAAGGTCAGCATCGAGCCGACGTTCGGGCAGATCAAACACGGGAGAGGGTTCCGACAGTTCCTCCTCCGGGGGCGGGCGAAGGTCGGGGCGGAGTGGAAGCTGGTGTGCCTCGGGCACAATCTGCGGAAGCTCCACGCCGCTGGGTGGACCTGAGGGACGTCGGGACCAAGGTTGGCGGGGAGAGAACCCCGCAGAGTGGACGAATAGTCCTGACTCTCACATCGCAGAAGGAGTAGGGCTACGGACTCCTAGTCAACGAGTCCCCGGAGCGAGGGTGAAAAGTGTCCACCCGGAGTGTCCGCTGGTCTCCGTCATCACGAACCCGTGTGCTTTCGCCGCAGATAGAAGCTCCTGGAAGGCGGGATAAGGCACAAAAGGCTCAGACACCCCTCCAAGGGGTCCGTAGATAGACCAGACCGGCTGTCCGCGCGAAATGGAATCGTTGGCTCCAGAAGTGAACCTCCCCCGGATCCTCGTTCGGGCACTCCCCCAAGGCCGGACATCTGGGGCCAAACAATCGAAGATGAGGTGCACGCCGACTTCGTCGACCACCATCTCGACTGCAGGGGGGGGCATGAACAGTACGATGAAAGTGAAAAGCGCAAGGATAAACAACACCAAGCCGTCGCCGATCGCCTGCGTCAATCCAAACTTGCCGGCACTCACCTGCTGGTAGACACCAATGATGGTACTAGACAAAAGCACGGCCACAAACACGGAAAATCCGAGACGGAACCATGCGCGCAAACGAAACCACAGGGCCTTTCGATATTCTCGCAGATCGTAACGCGTCACTCTCTCTCTCCGCTCCCACCTATTGGCCGCGTGTCACATCGGTAAGCCCAATGCGTGCGCCTCGATGGCAACGGTCCCCCATCCATGGCGAGGATAATCCCTTTCTCGACGTTCGTATGATGCAATAATGAGCAGGCGTCCAACGCGACAGAGCTCCCGTCGAAATGGAGTGAGGCATTTGCCCCAGCTGTAAGGCGACGTTCCTCGAGAGTGGTGGTGTACCGGAGCTGCTGAGCCCAGCGTCCCAGAGTCGGAGAGACATAGAGGCCCGCATATCAATGCACTGTTTCATTCGTCAGCAGGTTAGTGCCACGGTGGCCGCGTCCCACACTGTCGCGACTTGGATGCAGTGATGGTTCGCCGCGAGCGATCTCCCCCCTACCGAGTGGATTCACTGCTCCTTGACGATTGAGGGCGGCCACTCCCTCGAATCCCTCTGGTGTGGTTAGAATCTTCCTCTTGTATGAGTTTGGGACAAAACCTCTCGAGGTGGGGCCCGCTCGCTTAGCTTGCGAACGGAGCGAAGGCCGTGAACTTCGTGTCCCGCTCCAACCATCGGAGGTAGCACAACCTTCGCAGGTTCCTCACTACGCCTCGCAGCAATGCATCCGTCTCCCTTCGGTTTGCGAGCCGCTTTCGGATCTTTCCCGGGTTCCTCGCTTCGATCGACCACCACGTCGCCTCCGACCGAGACCGTTGATGGTACTCCATGAGCCACGTTTGGGGGTCCCGTACCACTCCCAGCAACGACCGCGGCCAAGCGGGTTCTCCCAGACACTTCAACGTCACATTCCGACGGGGGAGGATCCACGCCCGCACTCCCATCCGATCGAGCAGTTCCACCACCCATCGCGCCGAATACGCCCCGTCTCCGAAGAACTTCGACCACTCCGGGTGGAGTTCTCGGGTCTGCCGTGCCACCTCCGGGAACTGGGAGACCTCCCCCACCTTCCGATTGGTCCACGAGACCCAGCCGGCGATCAGTCCGTAACGGAGACCGACCGTGCCCACGTTGTAGACCCACCCCCGCTCGCCCTGCGGTAGAAGGCCCGCCTTTCGCTCCGTCGCCTCCTGACGGGCCCGAGCGCTCCGATAGTGCTGGCCGATGGTGACGGGGGAGCCCGTCCCATCGACCGTGAACCCGGTCTCGAGCCCTTGCACCGGACGGTTGGTGATCTCCAGCAGCGCGTAGAGCGCGGCCCCCACCCTGGGGTCGCCGTAGCTGCGTTCCACCGTCTTGTAGCCGAAGAGGGAGCCGACCCCCAAGATCGCTCGGAACGCCGCCACTTCTCCCTCGACGGGGCGGTTGGGAAGTCCGAGGTAGCCCTGCGCGAGGAGGCCCTTCAATCGATCCGAAAGGGAAATCGCGGGGCGTCCTCCCTGAGGGCGAAGGGTCGGCGACTCGGGATGCTCGCGGGTATAGAGGTCGACCACGCCCCGGATGAGATCGAGCATCTCGGGGAGTTCGCGGGTCTGGGCGCGGGTATAGAGCCGCCACGGGACCGGGCGGCGGGGCCTTCGGACGTAGGGGAAGGTCTTCGTGCGGACCTGGGCGACCACCTCTTGGAGGCGGTGACGGACCTGATAAGGGGTTCTCGAGCGGGGGATCGGCATAGCCTAACTACTTAGGCAAATACATGTCCGATTATAAACTCCGTCATCGAACGTGATGGTTGCCTAACAGATAGCCTAATATTCGACCTGCGGCTGTGGTACTACCCGGGGCACCGATATTGAGAGGCGAAGAGCTCTTGTTCGCGACCAAGGTTACGCGGACCCTAGAGGCATCCGATTCGGTGCGCACAACCGTACCCAAGATGGTTGCGCTTCTGCTGGGGGTCAAACCCGGAACGGTGCTGGTCTGGAAAGTCGTGCCGGGGACGGACTCCGCGACAGTATCGCTTGGGTCGTCCGCCAAGAAGCCCCGCAGGTCTGGATAGGTTTTGTCCCAAACTCCTCTTGTATACCGCCCGGGGTATCTCGGCGGGTCAAGACTGTGCCGACAGAATCCCTCCCCGTGGCCACGCCCCCCATCCGTCGGGAAACCGCCCTCGGGTTCCTCCTCACCAGCCGAGTCCTGCGAGGGGTGGCGGCCGGTCTCGTCAACATCGGATTCCCCTACCTGCTTCTGACGCAACTCCACAGCGGCGCCTTCCTGCTCGGAATCCTCTATGCGACCGGCTCCCTCTCGACGGCGGGTCTCTCCTACGTTGTCAGTCGATACGGAAGTCGCCGGGCCCTGCGGCCGGCCTTCCTCCTTTCCCTTGCCCTTCTCCCGGTGGCCTGTGCCCTTCTCGTCTGGAATCCGGACTTTCTGGCCGCGGCGTTGGCCTCGGTGATCGGGGGCTTCAGCGCGACCGGCTCCCTTGCGGGGGGAGGGGTCGGGGGAGTGGCGTTCCCTCTCCAGACGACCATCCTGAGCGACCTGGTCGCCCCCGCCGACCGTACCCGTTGGTTCAGCTACTTCACTTTCATCGCGAGCATCGCGGCCGCCGGCGGCTCGCTCTGGGCCGGGTTCATCGACCTGCCGACGCTCTTCCTGATTGCGCTGGTTGTCTCGATCATCTCGGTCGGCGTATCGATCCCGATTCCCATCCGGCCGGTCGAGCGCGGTCGGAAGCCCTCGGCGCGCAGCCGGGAGGTGATCCGGCGGTTTACCTGGACGGGGGTGCTCAACGGGTTCTCCCAGGGGTTGCTGACCCCGTTCCTGATTCCCTTCTTCGTGATCGTGTTTGCGATCCCGCGCCCCCAGATGGCCGTCTACAGCACGATCAGCAGCCTGATCGGGACCTTCGCCCTCCTCGCGGCCCCCGCGTTGGAACGACGCTGGGGATTCGTACGGGCCATCATCGGGACGCGCGTGATTGCGGCGGCCTTGGCCGCCGTCATGCCATTTGCTCCACTGGCCGCCGCCCTCGGCATCTACTTCGCCCTGCCCGGACTCCGGGTCGCGGCCCTTCCGGCGCAGACCAGCGCGCTGATGGGGCGGCTTCCGCACGCTGACCGTTCAGAGGGGGCGGGGACCAACCAGGCGGCCCGGGTCGGCGCCGCCAGTGGGGCGACCGCCGCCGCCGGCTACGGGCTCGAGAACGTGGCGGCAGCCGTACCCTTCCTCGGCTACGCGGCGGCCCTTGTGGCGAATGCCTACCTCTACTTCCACTTCTTTGGATGGGATGGAGAGCGGCTACCGGCGCTCTCTGAAGGGCCCGAGCCGGCGATCCACTAGCCGACCGAAGGGCCACGCCAGGGCGAGGGAACGAGGTCGGTCCGCTGCCGAGGCTGGACCGTCGAGGCTTCGATCGGGACGGCTCCCCCGTACGGCAGGGCCAAGAGACCGGTCCAGGCGATCATCGCCCCGTTGTCGACGCACAGCCGTCGGGGCGGGGCATACATCGTGCCCCCCCGGGCCTCCACCATGGTCCGGACCATCCCTTGAAGCCGCAGGTTGCAGGCCACCCCTCCACCGAGGACCACCGCGCTGCGCTTGTGGTGCGCCAGCGCCCTCTCGGTCACTTCGGTCAGCATCGAGTAGGCGGTCGTCTCGATGGAGTAGGCGAGATCCTCGGTCGGAACACCTTGGCTGTGCAGCGCGAGGCTGGCGGTCAGCAGCCCGGAGAAGGCGACATCCATTCCGTGGACCGAATAGGGCAGCGGATGGATCACTGTCCCCTTCTGGGCCGCCGCCTCGAGCGCCGGTCCGCCCGGGAAGGTTCCCCCAAGGCCGATCCAGAGCTTGTCCAGGAAGTTCCCGATCCCGATGTCGATGGTCTCCCCGAGGACTCGGTATCGGCCCCGGGCATAGGCAATGACCTGGGTGTTGCCCCCGCTCGCGTATAGCAGGAGCGGATCGTCGAGGCCGCTCAGCACGCGGGCGATCTCGATGTGGGCGACGCAGTGATTGACCGGGACGAGCGGCCGATTCCAAGCCAGGCTGAGCGCCCGGGCCACCGTGGCACCGGCCCTCAGGCAGGGACCGAGACCGGGTCCCTGGGCAAAGGCGACGGCTCCAATTTCTCCCGGCGCGGCTCCGGCGTCCCGGAGCGCCTGATCGACCAGCTCCGGTAGCCGTTCGACATGGTGGTTGGCGGCCTCCCTGGGGTGAATGCCCCCCGCCGGGGGCTTGTACATGTCGGAAGTGAGCGCCCGCACAGCGGCCGTCTCGTCCACAATGCCGATCGACGCTGTGTGCGCGGTCGACTCGATGCCCAGGACCAGCATTACCTGGGCTAGCGGGGCGGCCTCTTATCCATGACGGGAGGAGTCTCGGGCCGGTGCGTCGAAGGTCTCCAATCGGAAGTATACTGTGAGCCCGTGCAGGGCTTCGTGAACCCGGTCCGCAAGGGCCACGGCTTCTCGGACCGATCCCGGAGCATCCCACGCATACTCGAAGTCATAGCCTTCCGACGAAGGCCGGAAACCGAGCGCCTCGAGCGGTTCGGCGACCTCGGGGTAGGACGATCCCTCGCTATCGAGGTAGAGAAGAAGGCCGGTTCGCATCGGATGAGCTAACCCGCGGTGGGTCATATATCCGGGGGATGGCGAAGCGTTCGCGATCCTGGGGGCCTAGGGCCGAGGGGAATCACGGGATTCGGCTCGCCTGGGGCGGCACCGATTTATGGTGACGAGACCATCCCCGGCCATGCCCCGTCAGGTGTCGGTCCACGAGGTCGCCGAGCGCCACTCCAAGGATCCGGACTGCATGGTGCTGGTCGATGTCCAGGAACAGGACGAACGGGACTTCAACCGGATCGAACCGTCCCTCCACATCCCGATGAACGACATTCCCCGACGTCGCAGTGAGATTCCCAAGGACCGGGAGGTGGTGGTCTACTTTCACC
>JBBYJM010000025.1:0-7180 GCA_043196275.1 Thermoplasmata archaeon | reverse complement strand
AGGTTCTCTCGCCGGTTCGCAACCGTTATGCTCCGCCAAACATCGGAGTCCCGGATGCGGCTGGCGGGGGGCGATCTAGTCGCCATTGAAGACCTAGACCGGCCGGTCATCGAGGCGCTTCTGGAGAGCTCGCGGGACCTCATCCCGGCCGCCGAAGGGAAGGTCGCCCGTCGGACCCTGGACGGCAAGCTGGTCGCCATGGCCTTCCTTGAGCCGTCCACCCGGACCCGCCTGTCGTTCGAGGCGGCGGTCCAAAGGCTCGGCGGACGATGTATCACCATCGCCGACCCGGCGGCCACCTCGATCCGCAAAGGGGAGACCCTCTCGGATACGATCCGCATGATCAGTTCCTACTCGGACGCCCTGGTGCTCCGTCATCCCCGCAGCGGAGCGGCCCGGCTCGCGGCCGATGTCTCCGACCGGCCGGTCATCAACGCCGGGGACGGATCCCATCAGCACCCGACCCAGACGCTCACCGACCTTGCCGCCATCCATGAGGCTCACGGGACGCTGAGTGGGCTCCGGATCGTGATCCTAGGGGATCTCAAGTACGGACGGGCCGTCCACTCGTTGATCTGGGCGCTCGCTCTGTTCGGCAACGAGATTGTCCTTACCTCGCCTCCGAGCCTCCGCCTTCCGGAAAGCGCCCGCCAACGGGTGCGCCCCCTGGGCGGACGAATCCAAGAGGAGCCGGAGCTGGCCCAGGCCCTCGCGGGAGCCGACATCCTGTATGTGACCCGAATCCAGAGGGAGCGGTTTCCCGACGAGACCGAATACCGCAAGGTGGCGGGCTCCTACCGGATCGACCGGACCACCCTGGAGGGCGTCCGCCCCGGCCTCCGGGTGCTCCATCCGCTCCCCCGGCTCGGGGAGATCGCCCCCGAAGTCGACCGGACCCCGCATGCCCTCTATTTCCGTCAGGCGTTTCTCGGGGTTCCCGTTCGGATGGCCCTGCTCCAGGCGATCCTCGGAGGAGGTATTTGATGGACTCCGGCCCGGCCCGCGAACTCAAGATCACCCCCATCCGCAACGGAACCGTGATCGACCACATTCCGGATGGGCTCGCCTTGGAAGTGCTCCGGATCGTCGGGGGGTCGGGCCTGCGCCGCAGCTCGACGGTCAGCATCGCGATGCACGTACGGTCGGCGAAACAGGAATGGAAGGACATCCTCAAGGTCGAGAACGTCGAGATCTCGGACCGGGCCGCGAACGCGATTGCGCTGCTGGCGCCGTCGGCCACCATCTCGATCATCCGCGACTTTGCGGTCCGGGAGAAGCATCCGGTGAGCCTCCCGGACCGCATCGATGGGATCCTCCGCTGCCCCAATCTCGAATGCATCACCAACCAGGCCGAGCCGGTCGAGAGCTCCTTTGAGGTCGTCCATCACCGGCCCATCCGACTGCGTTGCCGGTACTGTGATGAACCGGTCACCGACTTCCTCCCTCAGCTGCCTTAGGCCGAGCCTTGGGTTCGTCCGAGCTCCTCGGGGTGGCCACGGTCCTTGCATTGATCGGCGGCTTCGAACTGGTCGATCGGAGCAACCTGAGCCTGATTGCCTACGCCTCTCGCCACGATCCGTTGGGCTCGTGGATCGGCGCCAGCCTGGCGTTCGCGTCGGTCTCCGCGATCGCCGTTGGGGTCGGGGCTCTCCTGTTGGGCCTCCTGGGCGCCGGCCACCTGGCGGAGATCCGCACGGGGGGCGGAGCGATTCTCATCGCCTATGCCCTCTACCTCCTAGTCCATCTGGATCGCGTAGAAGGGCCGGAGCCCTCGCCCGGCGCTCACTCCGCGATTGCCGGAGCCTTTCTCCTGATCTTCCTGCTCGAGCTGGGGGATACCACGATGATCCTCCAGGTGATCCTGGTGGCCAATTTCGGGGTGGCGGTCGTCTTCGGGGCCGGGGCACTGGCCCTCATCCTGATCGCGGCCCTGGGGTGCTTCGTCGGTTCCCGCATCGGGGCCCGAGTCTCCCGACGCACGCTCGACCGGGCCATCGTGATCATCCTCCTGATCGTTGGCGCCGGGACGGTCGTCTATGCGTGGGTCCCGGGACTGGCCGGGCCCCTCGGCTGACGATCGCGCCGGGGGACGCGCCACGAGTCCGCCATGCCGGGTCCGGCGCGAGCCGTTAATAGGCGGAACCGGATGGTCGGCCGTGTCGCCCAAGGGTGCTGTGCGAAGATCCCAATTCCTGCGTGAACCGGTCCGCCCCGTGGATGTGACCCGGGCCGGCAACATCGGGGGACTGCTCGACCAGTTCCGGGACAGTTCGATCCAGGCGCGAAACCTGGGTCGCGCCCTCGAGGTCTGGGAGAATGCGCTGACCGACCGCAAGCGGCCGACGATTTTGCTCGGACTCGCGGGCCCGCTCATCGCCGCCGGGCTCCGCAAGGTCCTGAGGGACCTCGTCGACTGGGGCCTCGTCGATGTCGTGGTCTCCACAGGGGCGGTCATGTATCAAGATCTGTACCAAACCGTCGGAGGTCAGCACTGGAAGGGCAACCCTCGGGCGGACGATGTCCAGCTGCGAAGCCTCTACCTGGATCGGATCTACGACACCTACGTGGACGAGCTCAAGTTCGAGGCCACCGACCGGGCGATCGGAGCGGCGACCGAGGAGTTTCCGCGACGGCCGGCGTCCTCTCGGGAGTTCTTCGAGTTTCTGGGCCGCAAGTACCCGAGCCCGGACTCGATCCTCGCCACCGCCGCCCGTCGCGGCGTCCCGGTTTTCTCTCCCGCCCTCATCGACAGCTCGATCGGGATCGGCCTGACCCTCTACTACCAGAAGAACCGGCGCCGGGCCGACCGGTTTATCCTTGACGCAGTCCGGGACAACTACGAATTGGTCCAGATCCTCGGACAGTCACCGCGCACGGCCGTGGTCTACATCGGCGGCGGCACCCCCAAGAACTGGATCAACGACGGCATTGTCATGGCGAACTACGCGTTTGGCCGGGAAGGCGAGGGTCACTACTACGCCCTCCAGCTCACCACCGATGTCCCCCACTGGGGCGGACTCTCCGGCAGCACACTCGACGAAGCGCAGTCGTGGGGCAAGATTTCCCCGACGGCGACCCGGGCGATGGCGCACGTCGATGCGTCCATCGGCCTCCCGCTGCTGGCCGGTGCCCTCTGGGACCGACGGCGCGTCTGGCAGCCGCGATCCCGGCTCAAGTTCGACTGGTCGGGCGACGAGGTACGGATCCGCCGCACCCGTCGCTAGCGGCAACCCCTCACGGGGGCAGATCGTCCGACTCGGTGAGCCAGGTCTCCGAGAGGTCCTCGTCCACATCCGGCTCGGGGGGCTCTGCGGTCGTGGAGGCCGGGGGTGGGCGTCGCCACTCCCGTATCAGCGCCACCGAGAGGGCAACGGCCGTAGCGAGGAGCACACCGATCAGGATGATCCCCAGCGGTCCAACGTAGTTGAAGGGGACGGCGGCCGGAGCCGGGGGCAGCGAGGTCATCCCGATGGTGAGGTTTTGGGTGACCCCGGAACGGATGGATACGTTCGAGAAGTACGGCGCGAAGCCGGCGGCGAACGCCACGATCGGATAGATCCCCGGGGCGAGCGGGAGGACAGCTGTTCCGTTGGCCGAGAGATTGATGGCCAGTCCTCCGACGGTGAGGTCGGCTTGGTGGGGGCGGATCCGCAGGTTCAGTTGCCCGGGGGTCGTGGCGGCAAAGGTGATGGCACGCCCATATCCCTGGGAGGTCAGGGTGAACGATCCCGAGGCCGGTGAGGCTGAGAAGCCCTCGGCGGTGGTCGAGAACGAGAATGTCCCTATCGGCAGGGAGAAGTTGACCCAGCTACCGGTCGAAGTTCCGGAGATCCGACTCCCATTCAAGGCCGTAAGGTTGACCCACCAGCGGCTTCCCGAAGTAAGGCCAGATTCGGCAAAGGCTGCGGGTGCGCGCACCGACCGGAACATCAGGGTCTGACTGGCATTCTGCGGACCCACGGTCACTGTACCGGAGCCGGGCGCTACCGTATAGCCCGCCGCGCTGACCACGAACAGATAGGTCCCTGCCGGCCCGAGGAGAGTCAACGACGGACCAGTGACCGAATCCCGCTCGACCGTTCCGTTGGGAGCGGTCAGGTTCAAGACCCAAACCGATCCGGTCGCGAGGCCCACGGCGGTGAAGTTGATTCGATAGAGCGCCCGGAGAAACGCAACGTCTCCTCGATACCCCGACGGACCCAGGACAAATCGAGTGGAGAGGTTGGTTGGTCCATATCCCGGGCTCGACGTCCCCACAGCGTACTGGTAGCTGCCGGGATAGGCAGTCCAGTTGATGGCCGACCCACGGGAAAAATAGGAAAGGGTCGCCGAACCGTTGGTCACGTTCGCCCACCAAAGAGCCCCTGACGGAAGGCCGGTCTCCCGAATCAGGACGGGGCAATTGTAGTGGTAGATCAGGGTGACGTTGACCGGAGAATTGACCACGGTAAAGTTGCCGTATCTTGGTCCAGAATAGTTGGAGGGTATCGTAACTACATAATCTCGGTTCCCTGGAGGAAGACTTACGTTGATGTAACTAGTCTGAGTCGAAAATACCACGCTGTTGATTGTTACTGACCACGTAGTGCCATTAGTGAGGCCACTCTCGCGAAAGGTTACTACATAGGATGATGCTGCGTCGAACACTCCCACCCGAGGGGGGGCTCCTTGCTGCAGAGTTACCGCGGGTACCAGCAAACCGATAAGAATCAGGCCTGAGAGAGCCACCACACGGAGGATGAGCTTCCTGTTGGGCCTCATTGCGACGCCCATCCGATGGCACTGCCTCGAGCGGGTGGAGCTGACTAGCGCCACTGCCTTCTCGAAAGGCCCCCGGTTAATAGTCCATTCGGTGGAGCCAGGTGGCCACTGAGGCTCGATGCGCCCTTGTACATTACACGGTTGACATGAAGAACCCGCGCTGAGATCCGGTATCGCTGGGCCCCCGATGTAATAGTTTTACCGCGGTGACAGGGAGGCGAAATTACATATGCGAACTTCGCTCGCTCTGATGCCCCATGAGTGCGAGTACCTGCGCCCAGTGTCACGGCCCAATCGAGAAGGGATTCGTCTCCACCACCAATGGATCCGGGCTGTTCTGGTCCCACTCAGCGGCCGAGCGGCGGCTGCGGCCGAACGACCTTGAGGTTCTAGTTCCGACCGGGTTCTCTGGTACCTTTTCGGCCAATCTGGCTGGCGATCGGTGTCGGGCCTGTGGCACCATCCTGCTTCGCGTGAAGTAAGGGAAGCGATGACCCATACGGACCCGGAAGCCCCATTTGACTGGACCCTGGCGGGGCTTGGTTCATGACGAGCAAGACCCCCCCACGCGACTTCGGATTGATCGGAATCGACCATGCCGATCTGCTGGTTTCGGATCTGGCAAAGGCCGTACGATTCTTTACGGAGCAGATGGGGATGTCCCTCATGGCCAACGATCCGTCCTATGCCGTGGTCCAGTGCGGAGAACAGACTCTGGGCCTTAGGTCCATCGCCCCCGGAAGTGCTAGGCCGGGAACTCAACGGATTGCCCTGAGGGTCGATGAGTGGATGGGGCTTCGCAGCCGGGTAATGAGGAGCCGGGCCGTCATCCAGGACGAACGAGAGGACGAGGCCGGCCGCACGCTGAGGATTCGGGGACCGGACGGACTTCAAATCGATCTGGTCTGGCGGGCCTGAAGGTGCAGCCGAAACAGACGCATTCACCGGCGCCTAGGTCGTTAGTTCAGTTACAACGTCCCGTGTATAAGGGGCCGGGCTCTGGTCCTGGGGGCCGGTAGCACTGCTATGGCAGGATCCCCCTTGGCCCCGCGCGCGGTATCTGTTGCCCTGCTTCAACGCAGTCGGGCCGTGCTTCGGGTTCCGGGAGGGTGGGTTTTGGGCGCGAGCATCGCCATCGGCTACGCGTTGGTGGCGATGTTTTTCGGCGGCATGATCGTCCTTGGGACAGTCCGTTCGCAGTACGGGCTCTTCGTACTCTGGGGGAGCGGTACCGGCCAGGCACCGTGGAACTACCCGGGCCTCCTCCTGGTCGCACCGTGGGGGGTGGTCACCCTCCCTTTCTTTGCGACTGTGGCGATGGTGGTGGTTTCGGCCGGAGTCGGCCTCGGGATGGGCGTGGCGGTCCTGCTGACCGTCCGGCTCTTGAAGAGCCGTCGGAAGGAGGCTGCGGGAGCCACGGCGCTTGGATCTGTCGCCGGCCTCTCTCCGGCCATCATTGCCTTTGTAACCCTCGGTGCCTGCTGTTCCACCTCCGCGGCCGCAACCGCCGGGATTACCCTGATCGCCCACGCGAGCGGAACCACCTCCTATAATCTGCTCGCAAACAGTTGGTACCTCGGGGTCTTCCAGATGGCCGTACTCTGGGTCGCCCTGATCGCCCAAGAGCAGCTCATCGCGGTCTACGGAGCCCTTTGGGGAACTGAGCCGACCCTGAGCCGCCAGTCCGTACCGGCGTTGCCCCCCCTCTCTCCCCGGTTTGTGCTCGGGGGAGTCCTTCGGATCGGACTTTTGGCCACGGCGGTCCTGATGGCCATGACCATGGTGGCCCAGTGGATCAATCTTTCACCTTTCACGGCCCCTGCCGGGATGGTGGCGGGCTGGATTTTCCAGTATGCTCTGGTCCCTATCCTGATTGGGGCGGCCGCCCTTGCCCCCTTGGCCCTCTCCCGCTGGGTAGCTTGGCAAGGTCCTTCTCGATGGGCGCCCAGGGCCCTCCGCGGCCTTCTGCTCGTCGGGGGGCTTACGCTGGCCATCGGGCTTCCGCCCCCCCTCTCAACTTCGGGCTGGTACGGTCTAGTCAACCTCCTTCTCGGGACGGCCGGCGCCCCCGCCGCCTGGGGGGCTGTTGCCAATGGAGCGGTCGTGTCGGTCGGACAGGTCCTCCGATGGGGGTTCGAGTATCTCCTGCTCGGAGGGTTTGCGATCCTGTTGGCCCTGCGACCGAGCCTCGCCCTGCGTCCGTTGCTCTGGACTACGGCCCGACACCCCGCGTCCACACCCACCCCAACGGTGGCGACCGGATCGGCACCGACTCAATAGACCCCCGACGGGTTCGGCGGAGGTGCGAGCTCGATGGATCTCACGGGCACGGTCGTCCTGAGCCTTTTGGCCGCAGGAATGGCCTACACGACGGCCGTGCTGATCCGGTGGGCGGCTTCGGCCCGCACGGCCTCCTACG
>JBBYJM010000024.1:0-7192 GCA_043196275.1 Thermoplasmata archaeon | reverse complement strand
GACGCCCTTCGCCGACGCCCGGCGCGATCGGCGGTCACCGCCTTGGGGATCGGACTCGCGGTCGCCCTGGTCGTCCTCCTCCTGGCCGTGGGGGCGGGCATCAGCTCCAGCGCCGGGTACCTGGCCACCCAAAGCTGGGTCGACCTGATCGGAGTGAGCCCGGGGGCCGCGCCGCCGAGCACCCAGTTCCCGCCCATCGCCGGCGCCCATCTGTTGGCCCAGGAGATCCCCCGCGCGGATTCGTCGGTCGAGTCGGCAAGTCCCTGGCTGCTGGCGAGCCTGCTCTTCGGGAACAGCTCCCTGTGGAGCCACGCGAACCAGTCGTCGGGGGGTCAGGACATCCCTTCCGGCTGGAGTCCCAGTCCGGGGACGAGCATCGGATGGATCCCGAGCGCCAACGCCGGGATCACCACGCCCCTTTTGGTCAACGGGACGGGCTTCACCTACCCCGGCGATCCGCACTATGCCAATGGGAGCTACGACGGACTGTTCACCCACGAGATTGTGATCGATCAGGGACTCGCGACCGCGTTAGGGGTCACGGTGGGGGGTCTCCTCTGGGCGAGTCCCCGGTCGGTCGCTGGCCCCGCGGAGATCGAGGGCTGGTACGCCAACGCCACGGTGTTCCGAGTGGTCGGCATCACCGAACCGTACTACCTCATCCCGACCGCCTCGCTGGCGATGTTCTACCTTTCGGAGCTGCAAAGCCTGACCGGCTCGGCTTCGGCCGGGGCCGATTATGCTTCCCTCATCCTGATTCATCTCGTCTCCGGTGCGAACGCCGGGACCGCCCAGTCGTTCCTGCAAGGGCGGTTTCCCGGAATCGGCTTCTTCACTCTCGCCAATATCCTGGGGGCGATCCAGAACGAGATCAACCTCTACAGCGTCTTCGGCGAACTTGTCGGAGCGACCGGTCTTGTGGTGGCGACCCTCTTCACGACGACCGTGCTCCTGATGAGCGTGGACGATCGGCGCAAGGAAATTGCGATCCTTCGGGCGATCGGCTACCCTCGGGCAACGGTCGCGAGCTACGTCGTGGAGGAGTCCCTGCTGCTCGCCGCCTTCGGGCTGGCGATCGGACTGCCCCTCGCCTATCTGATGGGGTTCGGTCTGAACCGGTTTTTGAGCGGGCTCCTTTCGGGGCTCCCGAGCGGATTCGCCTTCATCCGCTTCGACCCGTCCGTAGCGGCTTCGGGTCTCGTGATCGTCTTCGCGCTCGGGCTCATCGGGTCGATCGCTCCCATCCTCCGGGCCTCGTGGATCCCGGTGAGCGAGGAACTGAGGACGCCATGAGCGAGCGACCGCCTCCGGGAGGCCGAAAGCCGGGGTCCCTGCCCGGCCTATTGGCGGTCGTGGCAATGGCGGCCGCCATCACCCTTCCCGTGGTGCTGCTTTCGGTGGGGGGTGGAGTCTCGTCGCACGAGATCGCCCGGCTCCAGGCGTCGGGGTACCAGATCGTCGTCTCCGGACCCGGGACCGCCGGGATCGACCTGGCCCATCAACGGGTTGTCCAGATCGGGGCCATCCCCAGCGTTGGGGCGGTGTCGCCGACGCTGACCATGCCGCTCGACCTGCGCGGCCCAGGGGGGCGGTGGGTACCGCTGCTCGCCGAAGGGATCATCCCTTCGGCCTACTATGCGACCTTGGGTTCGACCGCGTCGCAGGTCTTTTCCGCGCCGCCCAATCTCGGGGACCCGACCGACATGATCCACTACCAGAACGGCAGCTACGAGGGACCGGTGTCGCCGGATGTCCTCGTCAATACCACCCTCGCCCAAGCCGACCACCTCACGGTCGGAGACTCGGTCACCCTGGCCCCCGCCGCCAACGATTCCGGGGCGGTTACCTACACGATCACCGGCACGTTCAATGTCGTCTCGTCGTTGTTCTCGACGAGCGGGAACTACGGGATCTTCTTGCCGCTCTCCAACCTCCAGGTCCTCACCGGCTTGGCCCGCACCGGGCCCGGCGCCGGGGCCCTGCTGGACGCCGCCGACTCGATCCACGTCGGGCTGACGGGAACTGCCTCCACCTCCCCGACTCAGATCGCCCGGGTCGAAGCCGCGATCCATGCCCTCATGCCGTACTACGGCGTCAGTACGCTCAGCCAGGAGGCCAGCCAGCTCGAAGGTGCCGCGTCGATATTGAACGGCTTTTACCTGGTCCTTTCGTCGGTCGGATTGGCGATCGGCTTCGTGTTCTTGACCCTGGTCCTGGTGCGTCGGGTCGAAGCCGAACGTCGGGAGATTGGGATCCGCCGGGCCTTGGGGCTCCCGGCCCGGTCCATCGCCGCGACGATCGTCGCCCGGGCCGTCGTCCTCGGAGGGATGGGCGCGCTCTTGGGGGTTGCGAGCGGGGTGGTGACCGTCACGGTTTTGGCGCAGGTCGGGTCCGCGCCGGTCCAGGCCGCGAGCCGGCTCGCTCTGTTTGAGCCGACGCAGTTGATCGCGCTGGCCCTTGGCGCCCTCGCCCTCGCCGGGCTGGCGAGTACCGTCGCGGTCCGTCGCGCCCTGCGCCTCCCGCTGCCGGAGGCGCTGCGATGACCTCGGCGGCGACGATCGAGCTCGCCGGGGTGACCAAAGTCTATGGGGGATCGGGTCCAGCCGGGGTCCGGGCCCTGCGCGGGATCAACCTCCGCTTCCGCCCCGGGCAGTACGTGAGCATCGAAGGCCCGAGCGGTTGCGGCAAGACGACGCTCCTGAACCTCCTCGGCCTCATCGACACGCCGACCGAGGGCGAGGTCCGGTGGGATGGCGTCAACGTGGCCGATGGCTCGGAGCGCGAGCGCGCCCGGTTCCGGCTCCGGTCCATCGGGTTCGTCTTCCAGCGGTTCTACCTCCTGCCGACGCTGACGGTCCGGGAGAACGTGGAGCTCCCGCTCCGCCCGTTGGTACGGGGGCGTGCGGAGCGCCGGGCTCGCGCGACGCAGCTCCTTGAGAGCGTCGGGCTGGGCGCCCGGGGCGGGTTCTATCCCAGCCAGCTTTCGGGCGGCGAAGAGCAGCGGGTGGCGATCGCCCGGGCCCTGGTCAATTCACCCGCCCTGCTGCTCGCCGACGAGCCGACCGGGGAGCTCGACAGCGACAACGCCGGGAAGGTGCTGGACCTTTTGGAAGCGTTGCACCGGGAACGTCAGACCACCCTCATCGTCGTCACCCACAATCCCGAAGTGGCCCGCCGGGCCCGACGGCATCTGACCCTCCGCGACGGACGGGTCGAGTCGGACGTCCGGGAGGAGGTGTAGATGGCGCGGATCGCGATCCTGTTGTCGGATCGGTGCCATCCCAAGGAGTGCCAATGGGAGTGCCGGGAGTACTGTCCTCCGGTACGGATGGGCCAGGAGTGCATCGTTGAGGGGCCGATCGGCAAGCCGATCATCTCCGAGACCCTCTGCATCGGATGCGGGATCTGCGTGCACAAGTGCCCGTTCGATGCGATCAAGATCCTGAACACTCCCGAGGCGTCGGAATCGGAGATCGTCCACCGGTACGGCTACAATGGATTCCGGCTCTACCGCCTGCCGCTCCCGCCGACCCGCGGGATCACGGGCCTGTTGGGTCCCAACGGGACCGGGAAGTCCACGGCGCTCAAGATCCTGGCCGGCACCCTGAGGCCGAATCTGGGCCGGTACGATGCCCCGCCCGAGTGGCCTGAGGTCCTCGACCACTACCGGGGAACGGCGATCTGGGCCCATCTCAAGCGGATTGCGGACGGTCAGCTCCGGACCGTGGTGAAGCCGCAGTACGTCGAGCCCATCGGGCAGGTACCCGGCACGGTCGGCGAGTATGTCGGTTCCGAGGCGGTTCTCACCGAAGTGGGCCTGGCCCCGCTCGCCGAACGGCGACTCTCGGAACTGTCGGGCGGCGAGCTCCAGCTGACCGCCATCGCCCGAGCCCTCGCGACCCCGGGGGACTTCTACCTGTTTGACGAGCCGTCCAGCTACCTCGACATCGTCCGTCGGCTCGAAGTCGCCCGTCACCTCCGGCGACTGGGGGAGCGGGCAGGGGTGCTGGTGATTGAGCACGATCTGGCGCTCCTCGACTATCTCGCCGATCAGGCCCACCTCATCTACGGAACGGCGTCGGCTTTCGGGGTCGTCAGCCACCCGCTGCCGATGCGTTCGGCGGTCAACACCTACCTCGGAGGGTACCTCAAGGACGAGAACGTCCGCTTCCGGACCGAACCGGTCCGGTTCGTGGCCCACCCTCCGAAACCCCCGACCGCCGGAACCGTCGCCTTCGAATTTCCCGCGCTGCTCCGGGTCTATCCTCATTTCCGCGTCGCGACCGACCCGGGCACCCTCGGCCGGGGAGAGACGGTCGGGATCGTGGGGCCCAACGGCACCGGCAAGACGACCTTCGTTCGGATGCTCGCCGGCGCGGAGCCGCCGACTGAGGGGACGCCCCCCGCCGGGGTGGCGGTGAGCTACAAGCCGCAGTACCTCAAGGCCCCGAAGGGGACCAACCTTCGTGAGCGGGCGGCCAGCCTGGCGGCCGATCCGGGCTTCGATCTGGCACTCTTCGAACGGGACCTGGTCCCGGGGCTCCACCTCGAGGAGGTGCTGGAGGTCGATCTGGCCGCACTCTCCGGGGGCGAGCTGCAGCGGAGCGCCGTCGCCCTTGCGCTCGCCCGGCGGGCGTCGGTCTACCTGCTCGACGAGCCGTCGGCCTACCTCGACGCCGACGAGCGGATGTCGATGGCCCGGCTCCTTCGACGTCAGGTGGAGCGCCAAGCGGTGACGGCCCTGGTCGTGGACCACGATGTCTACTTCCTCGACCTCGCCTGCGACCGACTAATGGTCTTCCTCCACCCGGCGGACGCCCCGAACCAGGGGGTTGGCCGAGGGCCCTTCCCGATGCGGGCCGGCATGAACTCGCTCTTGCGGGAGATCGGGATCACCTTCCGACGCGACGCCGATAGCCGTCGCCCCCGGATCAACCAGGAGGGCTCGGTCCTGGACCGGGAGCAGCGCGCGAGCGGAGAGTATTACTACGAGCCCGCCGCCTAAGGGGTCTGTGCCGGACCCCCCGCTCCCGCGGATCGACGCCGAGGGCAGGTACCGGGTCCACGGCCGGCTGAGCCTGCCGATCGTAGTGGTCTACGTGGTGCTCATCCTGCTGGTCCTGGCCGTCGCGCCGTCAAGCGCGCTGACCCACTACGTCTGGGCCCCGTACCTGCTCGTCGGGATCATGCTGTTCCTCCTGCTGCGGTACGCCTCGACCTCCTACCTCCTCGACTCGGAGTCGCTCCGCGCGCGCCGGCTGGTCGGTACGCGTCGGATCCCCCTGGGATCGATCTACCGGATCGATCGGGCCACGCTGCGGGATCTTTCTCCGGTGGGGTTCACTGGCTCATGGGGCTACCGGGGCCGCATGTGGAGCCCCTTCCTCGGGTCATTCGATGCGGTGTACTCCGACGTCCACGGACTCTTGGTCTACGGGGACGGGGTGCCGATCTTCATCTCCCCGATCGCCCCCGAGGAGTTCCTCCGGGAGCTGTCCCGACGCGCTCGTTCCCATGGCGCGGCCCCGGCCGAGGGCGTCTACGTCCCCCACGGGCCGGGTCAGTAGCGGGGGATCGACGGATCGATATCCCGTCTCCAGCGGTCGATTCCGCCGTCCAGGTGGCGCACCCCACGGAAGCCCAGCTCGGCCAGTCGGGCGACCGCCTGGGCCGACCGACCCCCCATCTTGCAGTAGACGACGATCTCCCGTGCCCCGGTGAGCTCATCGACCCGGCTGGGGAGCTCTGCGAGGGGAATGAGACGGGCCCCTTCGATCCGGGCGATCGCCCACTCCTCGGGTTCTCGGACGTCCAGCAGCAGCGGCGGGTCGCGGCCGTGGAGCCGCTCGGCCAGTTCTTTGGGGAGGATCGTCGGCGCATCGGACGTGGGGGAGTGCCCCGGATCAGAAACCCCGCAGAAGTCGGGGTAGTCGATGAGGCCCCGCTGGGTCGCCTTTGGGCCGCAGAGGCTGCAATCGGGACTGGGCCGGACCTGAAGTTCCCGGAACCGGAGCGCGAGGGCGTCGAAGAGCAGGAGCCGGCCGATAAGGGGCTCCCCGGTGCCCAGCAGCAGCTTCAGCGTCTCGATGGCCTGGAGCACCCCCACAACGCCCGGGAGAACCCCCAGGACCCCCGCCTCGGCGCAGGACGGAACCAGGTTCGGCGGAGGCGGCTCGGGATAGAGGCAGCGGTAGCAGGGGCCCGAGCGGCCGGCGAACACCGTCACCTGACCTTCGAAACGATAGATCGACCCGTAGACGTTCGGGATTCCGCTGAGCACCGCGGCATCGTTGACGAGGTACCGGGTGGGAAAGTTGTCGGTTCCGTCGACCACCACGTCGTACTCCTTGAGGAGGTCGAGCGCGTTGGCGCTGGTGAGGGGCCCCGGGTGGGGCACCACGGTGATCTCGGGATTGAGGGCGCGGAGCCGTTCGGCGGCGGCCTCGAGCTTGGGTCGCCCGACGTCCTCGGTCGTGTAGAGGATCTGGCGCTGGAGGTTGGAGAGGTCGACGGTGTCGAATTCGACGAGCCCGATCCGCCCCACCCCGGCCGCGGCGAGGTAGGTGGCTGTCGGGGAGCCCAGACCCCCGGCCCCGACCAGGAGGACCCGGCCCTCCTTGAGCTTGCGTTGGCCCCGGAGCCCCACCTCCGGTAGCAGGAGGTGCCGGCTGTACCGAAGCATCTCCTCCCGTGACAGGCCGGCCGGAGCGGGGTCGGCCGCGCCGCCGGCGATCGCCGGGACGAGCGAGATCACATCCCCCGCCCGGACGGGGGTCGCCTCCCGTTCCCGGTAGCGGATGTCCTCCTGGTTCAGGTAGATGGAGACGAATCCGCGTACGGTTCCATTCGGAGCGAAGAGGTGCGTCCGCAGTGCCGGAAACCGGCCGGCCAGATCCTCCAGCACGGTCCCGACCGTCGTCCCGCGGGCCTCGACCACGGGGCGTCCATCGACAAATCCTCTCAGGGGGGTGGGGATCTCCACCCGTACGGTTTCGATTTCACTCATAGTTTCTCCGTTCCATCCTTCCGGGTCCCCGGAGGACCAGAAGGAGCGGCTCCTTCGATCCGGAGGCGGCGGGGATGAAACTGACGGGTCGTGGGGTCCCACTCGAAGGCGCCGATCGTGGGAGCTCCCACACGCGGTACCGACAGCACGAGATAGGAGTACCAGGGCCAAGCCCGCTCCCGGTCG
>JBBYJM010000023.1:0-7210 GCA_043196275.1 Thermoplasmata archaeon | reverse complement strand
TCGCGCCGGAACGGGCCATCATCGATGCCCAGTACGCGGGGATGGGGCCGTTGGAGGGCTCGCCCCAAGGATATCAACGGCCGGGAGCTGACTTCCGGACGATGGCGACCGGCCCTTCCTTGCTTCGGTGCCCTTCCTGCGGGGGGTTCTTTCGCGCGGCCCCCCCGTCGGCCGGTCCGGTCCCCTGGGTCCCCTGCCCCCACTGCAGTCGGCCGGTCGCGCTCTTGGGCGCGCGCGACCCGCCGCCCCTCTTCCGATGGGAGGTCGTCCCGGGGCTATATCCCGTTCCCCGGCTCCCGCACCGCCGCCGGGATTCCCGGCGGGCGGTGACCGCGGTGCTCCTGGTCGCGGCCGTCCTCGCCGGGGGGATCGCGGGGGCCCTTCTCGTCGAAGGCTACGCCGCCGCCCGCCCGCTCGACGTCACCGTGAGCGGCGTGGTGCTGCGCGCCACCGCGGTCGGCAACCTCACGGCCTCGGGGGGTCGGGTCGTCCTGACCGACGACTCCGGCGCCGAACAGAGCGTCCTCCTGGGCCCGAGCGGGCAGTTCCGGTTCGTCGCGGTACCCGCCGGTGCGATCCAGCTCAATGCGACGCTCCCGGGCTACGCTCCCCAGGTCCTCATCACCTTCGCCTCGGCGATCTACTCCGCCGGGCCGACCACCGGCCTCGTCTTCCTGCTGACCCCCGGCGGGCCGGGCAACACCTCGACCGACGTCGTGAGCCCCTTCCCGAACCTTGCCGGATTCATCGCGTCGCTGGGGGCGACGGCGGTCCTGATCCTCCTCGGCGCCGCGGTCGCGGCGGTCGCGGCCCGCCACACCTACCGCGACGGCCGGCGCCCGATCGGCATCGCCGGCGGCTCCGCGGTCCTTCTCGTCCCCGTCGCGATCTTGCTCACCGGAGTTGCCCAGGTCCTCCCGCTGCTCTGGCTGGTCTCCGGCCCGCTCGCCGGCCTTGGGGCGTACGTCGTGGCCGCCCGGCTGGTCGAAGCGGCCCGGGTCGCCGATCCCCCCGAACTGTAGCGTCGCGGCCGAAGCTCACGCGCTGTGGTGGGTGGTGGTCGGAGGGAGGTCCCCGGCGGACGGGATCGGCCGGCGGTGGCGGTAGCCCTCGGTCAGGGCGTGGTAGAAGCCCACCTGGTCCTCGCCGCGCTGCCAGCAGAGGTACGACATATCGCCGAACGCCCTCGTATAGAAATCGACCAATCCGATGTCGAGGTCTTTGACCTCGATGCCCTCGGCAAATAGCGACTGGACCTCACGTTCGATCCGCTGGGTGAGCCGCTGCCGCTCCGCCTCCAGCCGGAGGTGGATCCGGCCGTCGGGGTGATCCGGCGATCCGATCTCGGTCCCCCAGAATCCCCGAAGCCGTCCGAGCTCCCCGAGGATCGCCCGGAGCCGGACGGCCCAGGCCCGAAGACCGACCAGCAGGTCGGTCAACGACTCGATCCGCTCGTTCGCCTCCTCGACGGTCCAGACCCTCGGGCCCCCGGGGGGGCGACGTGCGCGTCGCGGACGGTCGGGCATAGTTCCTCCAACCTTCTAGAGCGTCGAGGTCTATTTACGACTTGATGGGGGCCGGTCCCCTGAAGGTTCGGTCCCCATATCGGCCGCCAGCGGGATCGGTTCCACGCTCCATCCCTCCGTCCGGTAGGCCGCGAGGAGATGGTCCGCGTGCTCAGGCCCCTCCACCTCGAGTTCGATCTCGACTCGGACGTCGGTTGGACCCCCACCGGGGGCCTCCCGCTCATGGTGGATCTGCCGAACGTTCGCGCCCTGCCGGGCGGCGACCTCCAGAAAGCTGTTGAGCCGGCCCGGACGGTCGCCCAGGAGGGTCCTCAGCCGCAGGAGCCGCCCCTCGGCGACCAGGCCGTACCACAGGACGCGGTCGAGGACGAACGGATCGAGGTTGCCCCCGGAGATGACCGCCACGATCGGGCCCTCGGGGAGGGGGCCGGTCGGGTTCAGGAGACCGGCGAGCGGGGCCGATCCCGCCCCCTCGGCGAGGATCTTCGCCTGCTCGAGCAGCAGGAAGGTGGCGCGGGCGATCTCCGTGTCACGGACGACCCACGCCTCGGCCCGGGTCCGGGTCAGGATCTCCAAGGGCAGCCGCCCCACCTCCCGGGTCGCCAGCCCGTCCGCAAAGGTGCGGGGAGGAGGGACCGTGACCACCCGGCCCGCCTCGAGTGCGGGCCGGAGCGAATCGACCCCGGCCGGCTGGACCCCGATGAGCCGGAGCTTCGGCCCCCCCAGAGCCCGGGCCGCCACCGCGACTCCAGCAAGCAGCCCTCCGCCGCCGACTCCCGCGACGATGGCGGCCGTGGTAGGGAGGGCTTCGAGAATCTCCAGCCCGACCGTCCCCTGGCCGGCGATCACCCGGGGATCGTCGAAGGCCGGAATGAACGCCCGATCCTCCCGATGGGCGAGCGCGAGGGCGAACTGCTTCGCCTCGTCGTAGTTCGTCCCTTCCAGGATCACGGTCGCTCCCAGCGACCGGGTTGCGGCCACCTTGAGGGGCGAGGCGGTCCGGGCCATGACGATCGTGACCGGAACCCCATGGGCCCGGCCCGCGTAGGCGACGCCCTGGGCGTGGTTCCCCGCGGAGGCGGCGACCACCCCCCGGCGGAGGGTGTCCTCCGGCAGATGGGCCAGGCAGTTCAGGGCGCCGCGCAGCTTGAACGACCCGGTCCACTGGAGGTTCTCGAGCTTGAGGTAGAGCTCCACCGACTCAAGGCCGGGGAACCGGGGGGCCCGGATCAACGGGGTCGGGAGGATCCGACCGGCCAGTCCCCGAGCCGCGGAGCGGATCTGCTCGAGGGTCACCTCTCCGTGGGCTGCCGTAGACCTCCTCCGGGCCGGCGCCCGAGGGTCCGCGAAGGCTTAACCTCATGGGCGCCACGGCACCGGGGAGCGCCCGGCTCCCTCTACGCGCGCGTTCGGAGCCGTATCGGTCCGCCCTCGGTGGCTGCCCGCCCGGCCGGGCCGGCTCCTCGAGGCCGCGCGAGCCGTTATATAGGGCACCTTTCTCCCCGAGCCCCACCGGAGGAAGGACCCTCCGACTACCGATGGCACGACGACATCGTCCCCGACGCGGATCGCTAGCATTCTCGCCCCGCTCCCGAGCCGTACGGCCGCTCCCCCGGATCCGCTCCTGGGGTCCCGGCGGCAAGAGTCCGTCCCTCGAAGGCTTCGCCGGCTACAAGGTCGGGATGACCCACGCTTTCATCGTCGACTACCGCAAGCGGTCGACGACGGCCGGCCAGGAGGTCTCGGTCCCGGTCACCGTGGTCGAGGTTCCGCCGCTTCGGGCCGTCGGAGCCCGGATCTACCGCCGTGGACCGTACGGCCAGCAGGTGACCGCCGAGGCCTGGAAGGGCACCGATCACCCCGCCCTGCTCCGCCGGATGCCGGCGCATGCGGAGAGTTCGCCCGAGGCGATCGAGCGGTTCAAGTCGGCGCCGGGCGACGAGGTACGGTTGATTCTCCACACCCAGCCCGAGCACGTCTACGCGGTGGGTGAGAAGGTGGGCCGGCTCTTCGAGGTCCGGGTGGCCGGCGAGAAGATGGAGGAACGCAAGGCGTTCGCTCTGGAGCGGCTTGGCACCGAGCTTTCGGTCGACCAGCTGGCCAAGGAGGGCGAGTTTGTCGATGTCCTCGGGGTCACGAAGGGGTTCGGTTTTCAGGGCCACATCCAGCGCTGGGGGGTCAAGCTCCAGCCCCGCAAGAACAGCAAGCACCGCCGCATGATCGGTACCCTGGGTCCCCACAACCCGAGCTTCGTCTCCTATCGGATCCCCCAGGCCGGCCAGCAGGGGTATCACCGACGCACCCAATTCAACCTGCGGGTACTCAAGGTTGTCCCGGACCCCCGGACCGACCCGATCACGCCGGCCGGCGGCTTCCCCAACTACGGGGAGGTCCGGAGCGGCTGCCTCATCCTCCACGGCTCCTTGCCCGGCCCGGCCAAGCGGCTGATCCGGCTCCGTAGCCCGATGCGCCGCCGGGTGGGTTCCGTCGAAAAGGTCGACCTCCGCTACCTCAGCGTCCGGTCGAAGCAGGGAACATGACGCCGCGCACCACCCATCGATCCTCAGAGGTCGAAACCCACCCGCCGCACCACCGCGCCCCGGTGCTGGCCCTCGATGGGTCATCGAGCGAACACGTCCAGCTCCCCCTCGCCTTCTCGGAACCGGTCCGGCCGGACCTGATCCGAAGGGCCGTCCTCGCCGCCCGCGCCAACCGTCGTCAGCCCTACGGGACGTCGCCCACCGCCGGGCTGCGCCACTCGGTCCAGTGGTCCGGGAAGGGCAAGGGCGTTTCCCGTACCCCCCGCCTCATGGATTCGATGCGAGGGGCCCAAGCGCCCAACACAGTCGGTGGGCGGCCGGCCCACCCCCCCCGCCCCGACCGGATCTGGACGCTCAAGATCAATACGAAGGAACGGAAGAAGGCGTTCGCCTCGGCGCTTGCCGCGACGCGCGAGGAGAAGCTGGCGCGGGCCCGTGGCCACCAGCTGCCGGACGGCCTGGCCCTTCCGGTCATCATCGAGCCCGGCCTCGAGGCGATCCGGGAGACCCAGGAGGCGCTCTCGCTCCTGGACCGGCTCCACCTGGTTCCGGATGTCGATCGGGCCCGAGCCCGTACCCACCTTCGGGCCGGGCGCGGCAAGCGGCGCGGCCGGGTCCGCCGGACCCCTCGCAGCCTCCTCGTGGTGACGGCGGGCCGGGGACAGGCCTCCGGTTTCCGCAACCTTCCCGGGGTCGATGTGGTCGACGTGCACCGGTTGACCACCGAGGACCTGGCCCCCGGCGGCGATCCGGGGCGGGTGACGATCTTCTCCCGTTCGGCGTTGAGTTCCCTGGCCGAGCGGCTGGAGGGCCACCGCCCATGAGCGACCTACGGCACCGGATCCTGCTGCACGCCTACGTGACGGAAAAGTCGATGGACGAGATGGAGCGGCAGAACAAGCTCGAGTTCTCGGTCGATCGCCGCGCGACCCGCGCCGAGGTTAAGCGGGCCGTCGAAGAGCTGTACCAGTGCAAGGTGGCCAAGGTCAACATCAAGATCGTGAGGATCGGCAAGATCGCGACGGTCAAGTTCGCCAAGGAGTACTCGAGCGAGGATATCGGCAGCCGGGCGGGGGTGTTCTAATGGGCAAACGCGTCGGCGCACGGCGGCGGGGCGCGGGCACCGGAGCCTGGACCTCCCCCAGCCACCGGCATCACGGCCCGATCTACCACCCGGCCCCCTCCCTGGTCGGGGTGGGCACGGTGGTCGGCCTGGAGCACGCCCCCGGCCGATCCGCGCCCGTGGCGCGGATCGACGGGCCGGACGGCAAGGAGCTCCGGACGTTGGCGATTGCCGGCCTCGCGACGGGCGACAAGATCCAGCTCCATGAGGGCGCCGTCGAACGGGGTTCGATCCTCGAACTCGCCCGGATCCCGGACGGCACGTTGATCTCCAACATTGAAGTGAAGCCGTACGACGGGGGCCGGCTGGTCCGGGCGGCCGGCGGAAGCGCCTTGGTCGTCGCCCATACGGGCGTCGAAGTCACCGTCCAGCTGCCGAGCGGGGCCTTCAAGCGGTTCCTCGCCACGTGCCGGGCGCAGATCGGCGCCGTCGCCGGCGGGGGCCGCGGGGAGCGTCCGATCGTCAAGGCGGGGAAGAAGGTCTGGAGCACCCGATCGCTGGCCCGGGCGCCCTTCAAGGTGCGCGGCGTGGCGATGAACCCCGTCAACCATCCGTTCGGGGGCGGAGCCCATCAGCACGTGGGACGACCCAGCACCGTCAGTTCCGGCACCTGGCCCGGGGCCAAGGTCGGCCGATTCTCCCGCTCCCAGCGGCGCAAGAAGATGCGAGCGGCCGAGAAGGGAGGATAACGGTCCATGCCGAAAGCCCGACGCACCAAGAAGGTGGAAGCCCGCCGCAAGCGGGAGTTCTCGTACCGCGGCCGCAGCCTCGCCGACCTCAAGGGAATGTCCCTCGAAGAACTCGCGACCGTCTTGCCGGCCCGGGCGCGGCGATCGATCCGCCGCGGATTCAACACCGAGACGCTCCGGTTCCTCGATCGGATGCGGTCGACCCCGGCGGAGAAGGTCGTCCGGACCCACTGCCGGGATGCCCTCATCCTGCCCGAGCATGTCGGCCGCCGCGTGGCGATCCATACCGGCAAGGAGTTCAAGGAGATCGAGGTTCGGCCGGAGATGATCGGCCACTACTACGGCGAGTTTTCGCTCACCCGGCGCTTTGAGAAGCACTCCGGGCCCGGAGTCGGGGCGACGCGCTCGTCCAAGTTCATGCCGCTCAAGTGAGGGAGGACGCAGACATGAAAGGATACACCTACCAGGGTCCGAAGACACGGGCGGTCGCGCGAGCCCGGGGCATCGAGATCCCCATGTCCCCCAAGAAGACCTACGAGGCGCTCAACGCGATCCGGGGGCTTCCCCTCGCCCGCGCCCGGTCGATCCTCGAGGATGCGGTCGCCCTTCGCAAGGCGATCCCGTACCGTCGCTACAACCAGGAGACCGCCCACCACCGCGGTGTGGGACCGGGCCGCTACTCCCCGAGGATCGCGCGTCAGCTGCTGCAGATCCTCTCCAATGCGGAGGCCAACGCCGATTACGAAGGGATGGACGGGGAGCGGCTCGTCGTCGAAGTCGCCGCCTGCTCCCGGGGCCGGATCCGCAAGGCGTCGATGCCCCGCGCCCAGGGCCGGGCCACCGCCTGGAACGAGCAGACCACCAACGTCGAGATCGTGCTCGCCGAGCCGGAGGAAGAGTCGTGAGCACCGAACGCAAGGTGATCCAGGAGCAGATGCGCCGGGTCCTCCTGAAGGACTACCTGGTCCAGGAGAGCGCCCGGGCGGGATTCGGGGGCCTGGACATCCAACGCACTCCGATGGGCACCCGGGTCACCCTGATCTGCGAGCGGCCGGGGATCCTCATCGGCCGACGCGGGGAGCTCATCAAACGTCTCACCGGCGACATCCAGAGCCGCTTCCAACTCGACAACCCCCAGATCGAGGTCCAGGAGGAACGGGAACCGAACCTCAATGCGCAGCTCATGTCGGAAAAGCTCGCCAACACCCTCGAGCGGGGCTGGCATTTCCGGCGCGCCGGCCACTCGACCGTCCGGCGGATCATGGAGTCCGGGGCCCGGGGCTGTCAGGTCATCCTCTCGGGCAAGCTCACCGGAGAGCGGCATCGCACCGA
>JBBYJM010000022.1:0-7288 GCA_043196275.1 Thermoplasmata archaeon | reverse complement strand
CTCCGACGACGTCTACTTCTACGGCAGCCCCAACGTCATGCCTCGGGAGGAGAAGCTGATCCCGCTCCTCAAGCTGGCCAAGAAGTACTACCCGCAGGTCGGCTGGAGCCATGTGGCGGTCGCCTCGCTCATGACCAAGCCGAAGCTCTTATCGAAGTGTGCCGAGGTCCTGATCGACGACCACCAATCCTGGTGGGGTGTCGAGGTGGGGGTGGAGACCGGCTCCCCCCGGATGATCACCGCGGCGATGCCGGGCAAGGTCGCCCCGTTCAAGGCCTCCCAGTGGCCCGAGCTCGTGATCCAGGCCGCGGGGCTGATGAACGACAACCACGTCTATCCGGCCTGTACCTTCATTGTCGGCCTCCCCCAGGAGACCGAGGACGACGTGGCCCGGACGATCGACCTGATCGACGACCTCTGGGACTTCAAGGCGATCCTGGTGCCGATGTTCTTCGTCCCCCTGGGCCACCTCAAGTCCCGCGATTGGTTCCGCCGGGATCGGCTGAGCCCGCTCCAGGAGGAGTTGCTCAAGCGGGCCCTGACCCACGGGATCCGCCAGTCCAAGGGACTGCTCAACGACTTCTTCGACTGGGAGGGCCACCACACCACCGCCTTCCGCGGGGCGTTCCGGGGATTCGTGACCTTCCTTGAGATGGTCGCCAAGCTCAACGGACTCTGGAGCCCGGCGAGCCACCCGGGCCGCCCGATCGCCGACCCGAACCGGAGGCCCGAAAACCTGCCGATGCCGACGATTCCGCTGCGGGACTGAGTCGGCCGGCGACCTACCGATCGTCGGGTGCCGCGCCGGGCAGGGCGGCGTTCGCCGAATCGACCACGGTGAGCGGGACCGGGCGCCCGTTCCCGTCGTAGGACCGCCAGCAGTCCGCGGTGAACGGCGCTCCGAGGATGACGTGCCGACGTCCCCACCCCCGGAACAGCTGCAGGTCCGCTTCGGAGGGGTGGAGCGCCCCCGACGGATGGGAGTGGACCGTCCCGACGACGGCGAGGTCGGCGTGGAGCATGTAGAGCTGGAAGTTCGCGTGGCGGCGCCCGCTGGTCGTCCCGGGGAGCAGCAGGAGTTCGCCGATCACCCGGGGTGCGGTGACCCGCAGGACCCCCCCGAACTCATTCGGGTAGGAGGAGCGGGCGCTCGCGAGCGCGCTGTCGAGGACCGACCGGGTGATCGCCACCGGGCTCTCCCCCAGCCGCGGCGGCCGTTCGTGCCTACGCTGGGGGCGGAACATCGGCGCCACGGCCACCCCCCTCCCCCTCGAGCTCCGCCCACGGGAGGATCCCCTTGCCCCGGAGCCGGTCGATAAACGGGGCCCCGAATCGGACGAGCCGGGTCCGGCGGGCCGACCGGTAGACCGTGAGGTCGCTGCCGTCGGGCAGGAGGGTTTCGGCCTGCCCATCGACCTGCACGAGCGCGCCCCGGCCGGTGTCGACCGGCCGGACCGTGATCTCTGAGTGCGGGTCCAGGACCACCGACCGGACGGGGGTCCGGAAGGGGGCGAGCGGGCTCACGAGGATCGCCTCGACCACCGGGTCCACGATGGGCCCGTGGGCGCTCAACGAGTAAGCGGTCGAGCCGGTCGGGGTGGCCAAGAGGAGGCCGTCCGCCCGAAGGCGGCCGACCGGCCGTCCGTCGACCCCGATCTCGAAGATCCCCATCCGTCCGATCGACGGGTCGTGGACCGTGACCTCGTTGGTCGCATCGGGCAGTGGGGCATCCGGGCATCGGAGCGCCAATCGGAGCCGGGCTTCGATGCTGTAGCGCCGGGCGAGAAGCCGCTCCACGGTCTCCTCCACCACCGTCGCCGAGTCGGCATGGAGTTCGGCGAGCACCCCGACGGTGCCCGCATTGATCGGCAGGATCGGCGCCGGGGTCGACCGGGCCGCGCGAAGGAAGGTCCCATCCCCGCCCACCGCCACCAGGACCTCGGGGCGGAGTTGGCTCAGGGGGAGATGGGGCCGGTCCCCACCGATCCGTTCGGCGGTTTCGTCCGAATAGACCACTCTCGCCCGTGCGGCCAGTCGGTCGCCGATCGTGCGGGCGAGCGTCAGGGCTCGGGGCTTGGTCGGGTTGGCCAGGATGCCGATCTCGATCATCGATGCGTCCCCCCGAGCAGAAACTCCCGGTAGGCCGGATCCCCCCAGGCGACGAAGCTGATCCGCGGCTCGAGGCCCAGAGGGACACCCTCCAGGGAGCTGCCGTCGACCGCCGACGCCCCTCCACCGGCCTCCATCAGAATGCGGTAGGCCGCCGCGACGTCGGTCACGCGGAGGTTCTGGGAGGGTTCCCGGTGAGCGAAGAGATAGCCGTCCGAGTACCCCTCCGCGACCGCCAGGATCTCCATCGACGCACACCCCAGCGATCGGACCCTCCGAGCCGCGGCGGCCCGGTCCTGCACTTCGGTGGTGGCATGGCTCCCCAAACTGGCGCAGAGGAGATCGTGGCCGGGGCGGTACTTCCGCGGAACGAGACGCTCGCCGTCCCGGAATGCGCCACGGCCGCGGATCGCCCAGTAGGTGGTCCCCCGAAACAGGTCGTGGACCAGCCCCACCTCAATGCTCCCGAGCCGATCCTCGCCGAGACCCAACGAGACCGTCGCCGGGGCGATACCGCTGAGCGCGTTGAGGCTGCCGTCGATCGGGTCGGCGACCAGAGTACGTCGCCCGCCTCGGGCCACATAGCCGCGCTCCTCGCTCAGCAGGTTCCAATCGACCCCCTCCCGGTCCAGCTGGAGGAGGATCTCCGCCTCGGCCACCCGGTCGAGCGCTTCGGTCGGAGACCCGTCCGCCCCCATACCGACGACCTCCGCCCGGCGGGGCGCTCGGGCCCACTCCCGGACGACCCGGTGGACGCTGGCGCTGAGTCGCACCAGAATCTCCAGGTCCTCCTCTACGGGCGCCACCATTGTTCGGGACGGCCTTGGCCCTATAGAGCCCTTTACCCACACCCACGGCGTCCGAGGGTTCGGACTTCATCATCTGATGCCCGGCGGCTCGGCCGCTGGGGGCAAAGGATGCCCACCGGGTGGTAGGAAAGGTCGCCGTCGACCTCCGCTGAGTAGGAGTTCCTTCGAACCGGCCAGGCCTTCTGGCGGCGTGCAACAGACTCCTCTATACTTAACCGGGCCCGAGCGATCGTTTGGGGGATCTCGTCCGATATGGCGGTCCGCTGGAACGGTCCGGCACTTTCGTTCCAGTTCTCAATGTAGGCGTAGAGGGCTTGCCAAAGTTCGGCCCCGATCCGGAAGGTTCCCCCACGAACCCGCTTCTGGGGGAGTTGATGGAACCACTGCTCGACTTGGTTCAGCGAGCACGAGTCGGCCGGTAGACGGTGGAAATAAGATCGAAGATGACGAAAGATCCACCGGTTCACCTCGGGACTCCTCTGGACCAAGAGGTTATCGAGCGCGAGGGGGAGATCGAGTTCGGGGAGAGTGCTTCGGTCGATCGAGCGCAAGAAGGAAAGGAACTCCTTCGCACGGTGACGCTTGTAGCAGTCTCCAATCACCTTGCCTTCAAGTACGTTCAGGGCCGCGAGCAGGTTCAGGCGACCACTGCGACGACAGTCGTGGGTCGATCGGTCCGGGACCCCGGGATGGGGGCGCAGGATGTTCTAAGGTCGACCGAGGACTTGAAGCGGGACGTTGTCGTTCACGCAGAGCACGAGGGCGTGCTCGGGAGGGTGAGGTAGAGCCCCACGACGTCGCGCAGCCTCCCTCGGAATGTCGGTCGCGGCCGAGCTTGAAGTGATCCAAGCGGCCCGGCTCAAGCCGTCCGGCCGGCCAGATTCGCTGGACGGTAATCGGGCTGACTCGGTGGCGCTCGGCCACCGTGCGAGTCGACCAACGGGTGGCGTTGGTTGACTGGGCGTCCAGCGTGTCCGAACGATGGCGCAACTCTAGGTATCCGATAGGCAAGGAGGGCCCCCGGGTCGGGAGACGTCGCTAAGCAGTCCTTGAAGCGGCGAGGGAGGATTCGACGACGCCAGAGAGTCCCGGTGATTCAAGTGGTGTTCGGCTCGGCTCCGATCTGCTTGCCCGGGCTTCGTCCACGGCTCGCAGAACGACGCGGGAGAGGAAGACGAGGCGATGGGAGCGGCGCGGCCGCGCGACCGGCCGGATAGCTTGGCCCGCTCCTCGCCAGTGAGCAGTACCGGGGGTGCGACGCGTGGGCCCCCGCAACGGCGGCCCCGGTAACAAGTCTAGGTATTCAACGGACGCGCCACTATCGACGGGAGGACTGACAGGAGAGAACCCTGCAGAACCCCTAGTTTCCGAAGAGATCTGTCGGTTCGTCCCTCCACCCTTCCGACCCCGTCCGCCCCGACGTGACCTTAAATGGGGGAGCCAGGTCGCGCGCCCATGGAGTTACGGTTCCTCGGAGGAGCCTCCGAGATCGGATCCCTCGGCTTGGTGGTCCGAGACGACGCCCGCACGCTGCTCTTCGATTACGGGATGACCCCTTCCGATCCGCCGACCTACCCGCCGATGCCGCCCGACTCCATCGAGGCGGCGTTCCTGACCCACGCCCACCTCGACCACTCGGGGATGACCCCGATGCTCGGTCGGCTGCCCCGGGCCCAGCTGGTCGCCACGCCCGTGACCCTCGCCATCGCGGATCTCCTCACCAAGGACGCGCTCAAGATCGCCCGGCTCGAGGGGTACGACTCGCCGTACGATGCCGGGGACATCCGCACCGTCCATCAGCGGGCGACGGCGGTCGAGGCGCACGGCACCTACCGGCACCGCGGACTGGAGGTGGATCTCCTCCCGGCCGGCCACATCCCCGGCGCCACGATGTTCCTCTACCACGGTAGCCAGGACCTCCTCTTCACGGGCGACGTGCAGACCATCGAAACGCACCTCGTGAAGGGCGCGGAGCCCCCCCGGTGCGATGTGCTCGTCGTCGAGTCGACGTACGCCGGCCGGGAGCACCCCGATCGGCACGAGACCGAACGGCAGTTCCGGGCCAAAATCGAAGAGACGATCGATCGGGGAGGCACGGCGATCGTGCCGGCGTTTGCAGTCGGCCGGGCCCAGGAGGTGCTGCTGGCTCTCGCGGCCTCCGGGTACACAACCTACCTGGACGGGATGGCCCGGGCGGTCAACTCCGTCTATGCGAGCGCTCCGCAGTACCTGGCCGACGCCCGGAAATTCCGACGGGCCCTCGAGGCGGTCCACGTGGTCGAGCATCCGGGCGACCGCAAACGCGCCCTCCGGGACGCCGATGTGATCGTGACGACCGGGGGGATGCTGGACGGGGGCCCGGTACTGTACTACATCGGCGAGTGCTACCGCGACCCCCGCCACTCGATCTTCCTCACCGGCTACCAGGTCGAGGGCTCCAACGGCCGGCAGCTGCTGACGGAAGGGACGCTCACCATCGACGAAACCACCGTCCGGCCGGAGTGCGAGGTCCGCAAGTTCGACTTCTCGGCCCATGCGAGCCACTCCGAACTCCTCAAGCTGGTCCGGGCCACCGGCGCGACGACCGTTGTCCTGATGCACGGCGATCAGCGCGAGCTGCTCAAGGACGATCTGGAGAGCGAAGTCCGGGTCCTGACGCCCACCAACGGCGAGGCCTTCTCGGTCTAGCCGTCCGGGTCGGGTGACGCGCGAAGCCGGTCCCGGAGGAGTGCCTTGAGCTTCGCGAGGAGCTCGGGCACCCCCTCCCCCGTGACCGAGGAGACCGCGAGCCGGCCCGACGGCCGCCGGGCGAGGTCGCTCTTGGTCTCGACCTCCAGGATGGTGAGGTCCGGCCGATTCTCCTTCCACCGGGCCAGCAAGCTCTCCTGCTCCGCCATGGGGTAGCCGGAGCTCTCGGACGGGTCCAAGAGGAACAGCACGATCGTCGCCGCCCCCGCCATTGCCGCCTCGGCCTCCCGCTCGATCGGGTTGGTGGCCCCCTTCCGGCCGAGGATGCCCGGGGTGTCGACCACCTGGAGCCGGTCGAAGCCGAGATCGGCATGGCCGACGGCGATCGACCGTGTGGTGAAGGGGTAGTCGGCAATCTCGGGCCGGGCGCTGGAAAGCCGGGCGACGAGCGACGACTTCCCCACATTCGGGAATCCCGCGACCACGACGGACGGTTCGGCCGGATCCAGGCGGGGGCGGGCCTTCAGGAATGCGTGGATCTCCCGCAGACGGGCGAGATCGCGGTCGATCTCCCGGACATGGCTCGACACCCGCCCGTAGAAGGCCCGGACCTCCCGGCCGATCGCCTCCGGATCCGGGGCCGCACGGTCGATCGCGCCCTCGGACTCCCGGGTCAATCCCCGGATCCGTTCGGTCGCCCGCCGGACCCGGGCGATGGCCCGGTCAAAGGTTCCGGTCCCGAATCGGCCGTCCAAGAGCGACCGCTGGAAATCGGTGAGGGGCGGACGTTCGGCGAACGCCATCCGCGAGCGAAGGTGCCGGAGCAGGGTCGCGGAGCTACGGACGATCTTGAGGCGCCCCCGGAGGAGGTTGCGGTCCGACCTTGAGTCGGATCGGGGGGTCGCCTTGCTCGCCCTCCGGAAGGCGATATCCAGAAGTTCGACCGAGTCCGGCAACCGCTCGCCCTTCGCGGCGACGGGGATCGGGCGGACCGGACGGGGCGCGGGCCGGGCGCCGGCCGGCCGACGTCCCTTCACGCTTGTGCCTCGCTCATCGGAGCGACGGGGAGGGGGCGAAGGGATTTATGGTCGGCCCCGCTCGCGCCCCCCTCGGGGACACTGTGCCTCGGTGGATTTCGGACGAACCCGGTGAGGAGGAGGGGCTGCTCCGGGCGTTGGGCCTCGCCGAGGTCGACGAGCTGTTCGCGGACATTCCGCGCAAGGCCCGGATCGGGCGGCTCGGGCTGGGCGCCGGTCGGGAAGAACCCGAGGTGGTCGCCGAGATCGACCGGCTCCTGGAACGGAACCGCCCCTACTCCAAGTTCGCAAACTTCCTCGGGGGTCGGATCGCCCCCCGGTTCTCCCCGGCGGCCCTCGACGCGATCCTTTCCCGGAGCGAGTTCTACACCGCCTACACCCCGTATCAACCCGAGGCGAGCCAGGGAATGCTCCAGGCCCTCTTTGAGTTCCAGAGCCTCTGGGTCGAGCTCACCGGCATGGATGTCGCGAACGCCTCGCTCTACGACGGGGCCACGGCCGCCGGCGAGGCGCTGTTGCTCTGCCGCCGGATCCATGAGGGCCGCCGTTTCCTCATCCCGGCGAGCCTCCCCTGGGAGGAGAAGAGCGTCCTCGAGAACTACGCGACGGGGCCCGGGCTCACCCTCGAGGAGATCCCGTGGGACA
>JBBYJM010000021.1:0-7300 GCA_043196275.1 Thermoplasmata archaeon | reverse complement strand
GGGCGTAATCCTCCCGCAGCAGCACGGCCAGGCTCCAGAAGTGCGGAGGGGTCCAGAGGAAGACCAAGAGCGCCAGGGCGAGAGCACCCCCGGTCCAGTGGCCGACGGCCGCCGCGCTTCCGGCCAGGACGGGGGCACTGCCGGCAAACCCTCCGATGACGATATTCCAGCTCGACCGGCGCTTGAGCCAGATGGTGTAGACCAGCACATAGGTCACCCCCCCCAGCAGGATCGAAAGCCCGGTGAGCGGATTGAGGGTCAGACTCGCCGCCACGATCCCCCCGCCGAGCAGGAGACCCCCGGCGAGGGCGACGCCCCGGGCCGGAGCCCGCGCCTCCTCGGCGAGCGGGCGGTGCCGGGTCCGGTGCATCTGCCGGTCGAGGTCCCGGTCGAAGTAGTGGTTGAGCGCGGCGGCTCCTCCGGAGGCCGAGGCTCCGGTGACGATCAGTAGGGCCAGACGGACCCAATCGATCTGGGACGGAAGCGCGATGAAGTAGCCGGCCACGGCGACCAGCACGATCAGCAGGGTGATCCCGGGCTTGGTCAGCTCGAGATACTCCCGCCAGGAGCCCGGCCCTCCGCGACTCGCCGATCCGGCCGGAGGAGGGAAGGTCGCCATAGCGAGGTCGGGCGGCGATCGGCCTTAGCTTCCCCGGGGGAGGTCGGTCGACCCCCGCTCCGGTGCCGGGCGGGTCCCCCGCTCCGCGGGGGAACGTGGGAGCCGGGGAGGATCGGGCTCCGAAGCCCGTCGGATCCACGCGCGCCAGCGGGGGGGCACGTGGCTCAGGTTGGCGAGGATCGCCAGCGTGAGGATGAGACCGAACAGGATGGTCGCCATCCCGAGGTGGGCGATCACCACCAGCACCGCGAGGTTGGAGTCGACCACCAGGCCCCCCAGGAACGCCTGGGCCAACACCAGGACCGCCGAGACGACGCTGATCTTGAGCAGCGCCGGTCGGGAGCGCTCGTAGACCAGGGCCAGCGCGGTGAAGATCGCGACGCTCATCCCGAGCACGAAGGCCGAAAGCCGGTGGCTCCATTCGATGACCACGCCGCCGGTCAGCGTCGGGAAGAAGCTGCCGTTCGCAAAGCAGGTCGGCCAATTGGGGCAGGCCAGGCCGGAATTCGACGCGGCCACATTGCCGCCGAGCAGGATCGTTGTGTAGGTGAGGATCAGGGCGGCAAGGACCGAATACCGGAACCAATCGTGACCGCGCATGCCCGCTCCATGCCTCCAATCACCCGGGGATTTCGGTTTGGGCGGAGACGGCCGGGGCCGGGCCGTGGGAGGGGACCGGGGACGGTACCGGGGCCCGGCCGGTCATCTGGCTCGGCAGTGGTTCGCCCCACGGATCGTCGGTCTGGACCGGCGCGCCGGCGAAGTAGCTGTAGACCATGTTGTAGACAAAGACCAACTGCCCGATCGCGAAGATGTAGGCCCCGAGCGTCGAGAGGAAGTTGAGCGCCTGGAAGTTGCCCACCCAGAGGTAGGTGTACACCCGCCGCGGCATCCCCTCGGCGCCGAGCAGGAACATCGGGAAGAGCAGGACGTTCACCCCGACGTAGGTGAGGAGGAAGTGGACCTGACCGAGCCGCTGGCTGTACCAGCGTCGGGTGAGGACCGGGAAGTAGAAGTAGATCGCCGCGAAGATCGCCATCAACGTCCCGCCGAGCAGGATGTAGTGGAAGTGGGCGACGACGAAGTAGGTGCCGTGGTAGAGGTAGTCGACCGGGATGCTCGCGAGGTAGAGCCCCGAGAGCCCTCCGATGACGAAGCCGGTGATGAACGCGACGCAGAACCACATCGGGACCGCCATCCAGATCCGTCCGCCCCAGAGCGTGGCGACCCAGTTGAACGTCTTGACGGCCGACGGCACGGCGATCGCCATCGTGGTGAGCATGAAGACGAACCGGATGTTCTCGTTGATCCCGGTCACGAACATGTGGTG
Organism: Thermoplasmata archaeon; assembly: GCA_043196275.1. GTDB lineage: Archaea > Thermoplasmatota > Thermoplasmata > Lutacidiplasmatales > UBA184 > Lutacidiplasma. Next base: position 5,351 of record JBBYJM010000021.1, on the reverse strand, counting down.
CTCCCAGACAGCGAAGCTGAGGACCGCGAAGACCCCGATGGCGATCGCCATCGCCGCATAGCCGAAGATGTCCTTGCGCGCGAGCTTCGGGATGATCGTCGAGATGATCCCGAAGGCCGGCAGGACCATGATGTAGACCTCGGGGTGGGCGAAGAACCAGAAGAGGTTCTGGTAGAGGAGCGCCCCGCCGAGCGGCGTGCCGTTGATGGACGCCAGGATCGAGGTCCCGAAGTTCCGGTCGGACAGCACGAAGGTGAGCGCGATCGAAAGGGACGGCATCGCGAAGAGGATCAGGACCGAATTGACCAGGACGGTCCAGACGAAGAGGGGCATGTTCCAGTACTCGACGCCCTTCGCCCGGTGCTTGAGGATCGTCACGATGAAGTTGACCGAGCCCAGGATGCTCGAGATGGTCAGGATGTGGAGGCCGAGGATCCAGAGGTCGATCCCGTTCCCCGGAGCGAGCACCGAGAGCGGGACGTAGCCGGTCCATCCCGCGTTGGCGTTCGAGAGGATGATGAGGATCCCCGCCGGCCAGAGCATCCAGTAGGCGATCGCATTGATCCGGGGGAGCGCCATCTCCCGCGCCCCGATCATCGAGGGGACGAGGAAGTTCCCGAATCCGGCCAGGGCCGGCATGATGAACATGAAGATCATCAGGACGCCGTGGATGGTGAAGAGGGTCGAGTAGACCTGCGGCGTGACCCCGAGCGTGGTCTGGGCGTCGAGACCGAGCCCCTGGATGAACCCGAGGTCGGTCCGGATCAGCATGGCGTAGATCCCCCCGATGAAGAAGAAGATGAGCGCCGTGACGATGTACATCCAGCCGATCCGCCGGTGATCGGTCGTGAAGAGGTACTTCTTGATCGTGGAGACGACCCACTCCCCGTGATAGAAGAGCGCCCAGAGGATGAATCCGGCGACGCCGGCGATGAGCGCGACTTCGGTGTAGGCCGACAGGAACGGAACTCCGGTATTGGTCATCTTTGGTTCTCCCGATTCACATGAGCAATCCGGCCAGGATCCACCCGATCCCGGCGGCCGCCGCCACCACGACGATCACCTTGACGAGCAGGATCTGGCTGTCGACACTGAGCGGGCGCGGCGCGGTCGGAGTGACGTGCCGGCCGAGGGGCCAGGTCCGGTACAATCGGTCGATGACGTGGAAGAGCACCGCCCCGAACATCATCAAGAGCGAGACGGAGAGGCCGAACGACTGTTGTCCCCCCGGGGTCCCGAGGCCGGGGCCGGTGAACCCCATGCCGATGCTGATGGCATAGGTGGCGAGCACCGCGATCCCGACCAGCACCAGCCCGACGGTCGCGCCGTACACGCGAAGGGCCCGGTCCTGGATCCGGGCGAACTCCCGCGGAGTGAGGGCATCCAACGAATCACTCAAAGAACTTCACCTCGCGCTGCAGGGTTCCGCGGTAGCGATCGATGCGGTAGAGGATGCCGGCCATAAAAAGGAGGGAGAGCAGGGCGGCGGCGAGCCCGCCGAGGAGGAGCGGGACGTAGAGTACGACCCAACCGCCGGCCAGGAGCGTCAGCAGTCCGTAGACGAAGAAGGCGGCCCCCGCCGTTCCCACCACCAGGAAGGCGCCGAGGATCAGCCACAGGACCCCCGTGTTCCAATGGGGGGTTTCGGGTGCCGATGCCGAATTACTTGCCATACCCCACCCCCGGGGAACTCGCGGACCCGACCGAGGGGGCCGCGGCGACCGACGGGGCCCCCCGCCGGCCCGACGGCCCTTCCGGCCCCGAACCCACCGGGGCGTAGACCCCCGGGTACGACGGGATCCGACGTTCGAGCCGCTGCCGGTAGATGCGCATATAGCGTCGGTGGAAGAGGCCGATCGCCAAGGCATTGACGACAAAGATCGGCCCGAGCCTCCAGATGATCGGCACGAGGCCGTTGGTGTACGTGAACAGCTGGATCTGGATCGAAGGCTCCATCCCTCCCCAGACGGAGAGCAGGACGAAGAACTCGAGCAGGGACGTGCCGAGGAAGATGAAGAACGGCCGATCCCTCGGATGGGTCCGGGGGGATCGGTCGAGGAACGGCAGGAACAGGATGAAGACCGCGATCACCGCCCCGATCCCCATGGCGACCGGCGCCGGCATCGGGGTGGAACCGTTCACAAAGTCGAGCATCTTGAACAGCCACAGGAAGTACCAGTCGGGGACGATTACCGGCTGGGCCGCCGCCGTGTTGCCGTAGTAGGTGGGGAGGCTCCACGGCCAGAGTGCGGCGATCCCGATCAGGACGCCGATGTACAGGAGCGCCCACTTGGTCATGTAGAAGAAGATGTGGGGCATGAAGGGGACGTGCTTCTTGTCCTCCTTCTCTGTGAACCGACGACGCTGGGTGGGATCGGAGGAGGCCGGCGGCGCGATGCCGTGCGACTCGAAGAGCGCGATATGGGCGTACAGGAGCGCCCCGAGGGCGACCGGGATCAGCAGGACGTGGGCGGTGAACATCCGGGAGAGCAACGACTGTGGGGTTCCGTTCCCTAAGAGGAAGGGGGCGATGAGATTGCCCAGGTACGGCGTCCGCACGGCGAGGACAATGCCCACATCGGTCGCCCCGTAGCTCAGCGCGGTGTAGGGGAGGAGGTAGCCGGTGAAGCCCATGCCGAGCGTCGCCAGCATGAGGAGCGTGCCGACCATCCAGGAGAACTCACGGGGCTTCTTGTAGGCCCCCATGTAGTAGCCCCGGTAGAAGTGCACCAGCATGAGGAAAATCATCGCGTAGGCGCCGTAGAGGTGGCTCGAGAGGAGCAGCGAGCCCATCGGGACCGAGTTGATGATGTAGTAGGTGCTGCACCAAGCCGCCGGCGCGAGCGACAGTGTGCCCACCGCCTGGCCGCAGGCGGTCAGAGTGGGGTTGACGCTGGGTTCGTAGTAGAGGAGCAGGAGGGCTCCCGAGACGACCTGGTAGAGGAAGGCGGTCGCGACGAACGCCCCGGTCCAGTACGACGGCTTGAAGGTGAACTCGGGCTGGGGCCGCAGGGCCCACTTTTTCATCCCGGTCCGGTCCTCGACGAAGGTCCAGATCCGGTTCAGGTTCCGATTGTACCAGCGAGCGAACGACACTGTTGGTGCTCCTTAGGGGCAGAGGATCGTCGGGGTGTCCTTGTAGAGCTGCTGGGAGTTCCCCACCCCGTAGCCGCCCTGCAGGTTGTGGATGTGACCGTTGATGGGGACCCCGTCCAAGCTCGCCATGCCGTGGGCGTAGATGTTGCCGTCCGCGTCGGTCTCGAGCAGCACCTGGGGGAGGGCGTAGAGCGTCGGGCCGGTCAGCGGATTGGCGTTGCTCGTCACGTCATAGGTCGACCCGTGGCAGGAGCAGTGGATGTAGAACTTCATCGATCCGTTCTTCCCCGACGGGGTGAAGGCCGGGCAGGTCCCCGGGGGGTAGTAAGCGATCGCGGGCGGCACGCACCCCAGATGCTGGCAGATCGCGCTGAAGGCGACGATCGGTCCCTGGCTCTTGGCGGGATCGCTGACCTGGTTCGGGCCCCCGATGCCCCCGAGCACCGGTAGCGTCGTGGGATTGAGGTTGAGGAAGAAGTTGGGTTCGTTCTGGAGCGGGTAGTTGAAGATGAAGATCGCCCCGGCGGTCGTCAGGCTGTACTCCTTCATCACCCGGTCGACAGTCAGGGCGGAACCGTTGACATCGATGAGCTGGGTCTTCGGGTAGCTCGACAGTCCGACGACCGGGGGTCGGGCATACTGGAGCGCTCCTCCGATGGCTCCGCCCGCCCCGGCCGCCACGACCCCCGCGACGGCGAGGAGCTTGAGGACATTGCGCTTCGTCTCGTCGACCTCGCCCGGGCCCGGCTCCTGGGTGGACGCCACGGAGCGGACCATCCCCACGGGGAAGTCGAGCGCGACGTCCCGGGGGGCAATGAACGGGCAGCCGGTCGGGCAGTCGAGCCCGTTCATCGGAGGGTCCTCCCTTCGGTGTTGGGCACCGTGTCGTCGGCCTCGGCCGGGTCGGGAATCGTCGCCTCTCCCGGAAGTTCGGCCCGGTCGCTCCCGTAGTACACGGCCCAGATGATCCCGAGGCCGGCGAGTACGAGGAGGATTTCGGCGACGGTCACCACTTGATCGGGATTCAACGCGCTCATCGGGTCTGCCCCCACTGCTCCATGTCCCAGGTGATCGAAGCGGTCCAGACGGGCGTGATCCCGCGAACCTCGGCTGAGGTCTCGGTCACCGCGGTTGCGGTCGCGGCCGGGGCGTGGCGTCCGGCGAACCCGCCGAGCGGGCCGGCGATGGCCACTGCCATGTTCCGTACCGGCGGCGCGCCCCCCGGTTCCTCCCCCAGCAGCATCGACCGCAACGAGGTCGGCTGCCCGGCGACCGGCACCGGCACATCGGCGGCCTCGGCCACCTCGGCCAGCATCTGGCGCTTCATCCGAATCGTCCGGCCGTACCAGCGGCCGAGCGTTCGGACGGCTTGGGTACCGCCGTCGCCGAACAGTACAAGGGCCCCCACGCCCAGGAGAATGATCCAATCCATATCCGAGAAGAGCGACATCGTTCACCTCACCCCGTCAAGGCCGTCTGGGGGCGCCGGGGCGGCGCCTCCTGGCGTCGCTCCCATCGCGAGGCAAAGTACGCCCCGCCGAAGTACAACCCCATCATGGGGACGGCGATAAGCAGCATGGTGATCCCCGAGTTGTCGGGGGTGATGATCATCCCGAAGACCAGACAGCCGATCACCGCGATCCGCCAGTGCTTCCGCCAGGTGGCCGCCCGCACCAGCCGGAGCCGGGTGAGCGCATAGATGAAGACCGGTAGCTCGAAGACCACCCCGAATCCCAGGGAATACAGAAGGACGAAGGTCACGAAGCTCTGGGCGCTCATCACCTGAGCCAGCCCGAGCGCATCGATGTAGCGGAGCAGGATGAGGAAGGTGAAGGGCGTCAGCAGGAACGCCCCGATGAGGGTCCCGGTCGCAAAGAGGACCGTAGCGGGGATCCCGATCTGACGGAGCAGCTGACGCTCGTTGCGCCGAAGGGCGGGGGAGAGGAAGGCGCCGACCTCGTGGACGATCCACGGCATCCCGAAGATCAGGGTCAGCAAAAGCCCGACCTCCATTTCGACCATCACCGAGTCCCCGACGCCGAGGTTGAGCAACTGGACCCCGGGCGGGAGCATCGTCGCCACCATCGCCCGGAACACCTGGGCGGAGACGTTGTAGAACAGGTTCGGCCACGGGTAGGCCAACGGGATCGCCCAGGGACCCCAGCGGAGGGTGAACGGGACCAGCTGGAAGGCGATCAGGAAGGCGAAGATCGGGACCAGCACATACCCGATTCGGACCAACCGGTAGCGGACTT
>JBBYJM010000020.1:0-7358 GCA_043196275.1 Thermoplasmata archaeon | reverse complement strand
GCTGGGTAGACGGCGGGACCGTCGAGCGGGCCCGGCGCCGGGGGATCGACCTCGCGGAGGCCCTCGGCCGGCACGACGCCTACCCGGCGCTGCGCCGACTCGGCGATCTCATCGTCTGGGGACCCACGGGGACCAACGTGATGGATCTCCATATCGGACTGGTCCGGCGGCTCTCTGGGTAACACGAATTTCAAAAGCGACATAACGCTTATCTGGCCGAGCGGCTCGCAGCCCCGGCATGGCCACCGACCGCCCGGGCGCCGGACCCCCCAGCGAAGCCCACCGGCTGCGTCGGGGGGTCTTCCACCTCCTCGACCTGATCCCGCTCTCGACCTCGAGCGTCGCCCCGACCTTCAGCATCGCGGCCGCCTTCGGGGTGATGGTCGCCTACGCGGGCCCTCAGGCGATCATGTCGGTGGTCGTCGCCTTCCCGTTCTTCCTCGGGGCGGCGCTCCTGTTCCGACAGCTCAACATCCACTACCCGCACTCCGGGGCCTCCTACCACTGGGGGGCCCGCATCGTCGGCCGCCGCTTCGGGGGCCTCCAGGCCTGGATCGTCACGCTGGCCTACTTCCTCTCCCTGCCCCCGATCCTCGTGCCGGCCGGGGCGTACACCCTCTCGCTGCTGGTCGCCTTCGGCGAAGTGAGCCCGATGGTGGCGGGGAGCATCTTCTGGCAGTCGATGGTCGGCATACTCTGGGCATTGGTCGCCGCCCTGCCCCTGATCCTCGGCGCCAAGCCGACCGCCCGGTTCACGGAGGGGTTCCTGGTCGTCGAGGGGGTGATCCTCGCCCTCTTCCTCGGGATCGGCGTCTGGGCGCTGCCGACCCACACCGTGAATGCGTTCCGGCCGGACTGGTTCTTCTCCTTCGGGATCAATCCGCTCGACTTCGCCCTCGCCCTCGTGGTCGTCGCGACGATCCTCGACGGCTGGGAGATCGACAGCTACGCCTCGGAGGAGTCGAGGAAACCCAAGGAGTGGCCCGGGAAGTCGGGGATCGTCGGGCTCCTGTCGGTCTTCGCCATCTACCTCATCACGATGCCGCTCCTCGTGATCGAGACCCCGCTCGGCGCCCTCGCCTCGAGCACCAATCCGCTCGCCACCTGGATGGGCGGCGTGATGCCCCAGGCGGTCTGGGGCATCGACCTCGCGGTGATCATCTCGACCGCCTCCTCCCTCTGGCTCACCGCCTTCATCCTAAGCCGGGCCTGGTATGCGATGGGGCGGGATGGCCTGCTGCCGAAGGCGTTCGCCCGGGTTCATGCGCGGTTCCAGAGCCCCTGGGTGGCGATCGCGGTCATCACCGTCGCCGAAGTGGCGGTCCAGCTCTCCGAACTCACCTCCTCGTCGGTCTTCGCCTTCTTCAGCCTCGTCCTGACCGCCGCGGGGATCTTCCTGCTCGCCGAGTTCGCCCTCGACAGCGTCTCGGCGACCGTCCAGTTCCGTGGGCGCCACCACGGCCAGGGGCTCGAGGCGCGGGGCCTCCACGTCCATTCGATCTACCGGTGGCTCGCTCCGATCACCGCCGGGGCGATGTTCACGATGATCGTCCTCGGCTTCCTCACCAATGCGACCCTCCTCTACGTGTCGGCCGGCCTTTTGGTCCCCGCCGCGTACTTCGTCCACCGGGCCCGGCGGGCGCCCGGGCTCGGGGTCCCGGTCGAGATCGAACCGGCGGCGTCGTCCTGAGGGCTACTTCGAATACGGCAGGAAGTAGTCGGCCCGGTGCGGTTCGTTCCAGTCGACGTAGACCGATTTGAGCTGGAGGTAGTCCCGGACGCCCCAGACGGTCCCCTCCCCGCCCAGCCCGCTCTGGCGGAAGCCCGCGTGGTAGCCCTGGGGGCTCTCGGGGCCGACGCGGTTCACGTAGGTCTCCCCGTATCGGAGCCCGTGGATCGCCACTTCGGCCCGCCGGAGGTCGCGGGTGAAGACGAAGCTCGACAGCCCGTAGCGGCTCGCGTTGGCCCGGGCGATCGCCTCCTCCCAGTCGTGGAAGGTGAGGATCGGCAGCACCGGGCCGAAGATCTCCTCCTGAGCGAGCGGGTTGGCATCCTCGACGTCCGTGACGACTGTCGGGGCATAGAAAGCCCCCCGGGCCAGGGTGGGGTCGGTCGGCGTCCGGCCCCCCGTGACGATCCGACCGCCGGCGGCGACTCCGTCGGCGACATCCTTCGCGACCTGGTCGCGGGCCCGGACCGAGCAGAGCGGTCCGAGATCGACTCCGGGGCGGGTCCCCGGACCGAGCTTGAGCCGACCGACCAGGTCGGTGACCTTCCGGACGAAGGCGTCGTGGACCGACGCGTCGACGTAGACCCGTTCGGCGGCGATGCAGGCCTGCCCGACGTTCCAGAACCGGGCCCAGACGGTCGCCCGGGCCGCCCAGTCGAGGTCGGCGTCGGCCGCGATCAGCACCGGCGCCTTGCCGCCGAGTTCGAGCAGGCACTTCACGACGCCCGGGGCGGCGAGCTTCAGGACATCGATGCCGCTCGCGGTCGACCCCGTCAGGGTGACGGTCGAACAGGCCGGATGGGTCACGAGGGCCCGGCCAAGTTCCGGGCCGGGGCCGGTGAGGACATTGAGGACCCCCGGCGGAAGCCCCGCCGAGTACAGGGCTTCGGCGATGATCAGGCTCGACAGCGGGGTCTGGCTCGAGGGCTTGAGCACCATCGTGTTGCCCCCCACGAGCGCCGGCGCGATCTTGCGGGTGACGGTCGAGGCCGGGAAGTTCCACGGGGTGATGCCGACCACGACCCCGCGGGGGAGCCAGATGAGCCGGAGGCTTTCGCCCTTGGGGAGCCCCTGGACCTCCTCCCCCGACAGGTTCCGGGCGAAGGCGGCGTAGAATTCCAGGTTGTCGATCGCCCCCTCGACCTCCGCGCGGCTTTCGACGAGGACCTTGCCCATCTCCCGGGTCATGGTGAGGGCCAGCTCCTCGGCCCGGGCCCTCAGCCGGACGGCCGCCTCCCGAAGGATCTTCGCCCGGGCGGCCGCCCCGATCGCCTCCCAGGCGGGCTGCGCCCGGGCCGCCGATTCGAGGGCCGCCCGGGCATCGTCCGGGGTCGCCCGGAGCACCTGGGCGACGGTCGAACCGTCGGCCGGGTCGGTCACGGAGAAGGTCGGGCGGCCATCGGCGGCCACCGGTCGGTTGTCGAGGAAGAACGAGCGCATGCCGGCTTCGGGCATGCCCGGGCCAGGGTCCGATCGGCTATACCCTTCACGCCCGGGACCGATCAGAGCCGTCGTCCGGCCCCGATCAGGTCCTGGGCGAGGCTCCACCAGGAGGCCCGACCCCGGAGCGCGCCGCGGGCGACCCCGTCAAGGTGACGCCGGCCCGCGCCGTCGACGAAATAGAGGTCGTGGAGGAGCGCGTTGATCGCCTCGGGGTACGCGCCGTAGAGCCGGCGGTTCGCGAAGACCTTCGGGTAGCCTCGGTGGGACTTGAGCTCCCGAAGGACGAACGACGCCTCGAGACGGGCGACGTACCGCTCGAGCCGCGCCGGGGCCGGATCCTTCGCTGCGGCCGCCTCGGCCGCGACCTCGCCGGCGATCCGGCCGGACTCCAGGGCAAAGTCCATGCCCCGAAGGGTGAAGCCCGTGTTGAGGAAGAGCCCCGCCGCCGAGCCGGCGACGAGGTAGCCCGGGCCCGCGAGTTGGGGGAGGGCCCGGTAGCCCCCTTCGGTCACGAAGCATCCGCTGTATTCGACGAGCCGGCCCCCCTCGATCCATCGCGCGACGAGGGGGTGGCGTTGGAACTCGTCCCACACCTCGTCGAGGCTCCGGCCCGAGGCCACGAGGGACCGGAGGTTGGCGATGAATCCGAGCGAGAGGCTGCTGCGGTTGGTGTAGAGGAATCCGCCCCCCTCGAGGCCGGACGGATGGCCGATCGTCGTGATCTGGACACCGTCCCCATCCTTCAGCTGGAACCGCTCCTCGAGCGTACCGGTCGGGAGCTCCAGGACCTGCTTCACCCCCACACCGACGACCGACGGGTCGGCTTCGGGCCGGGCGTTCGGACCGCGGACCAGCAGCGAATTCACCCCATCGGCCAGCACCGTCACCTCGGCCCCAATCTCGTCGTCACCCGCTCGGACGCCGACCACCCGATCACCGTCCGTCAGGAGCCGGTCGACCCGGATCCCGTAGACCGGAACCGCGCCGGCGGCCTCGGCCCGTTCGGCCAGCCAGGCGTCGAGCCGGTGGCGGAGCACGCTGAAAGAGTTGAACGGCGGGCGGCCGAACCGCGGATCGAAGTGGTCGACACTGACCGCCTGCGCGTCGGTGAGGAAGGCGAGGATGTTGCGGACGATCGGCCGCTCGACCGGGGAAGGATCCAACGTCCAGAAGTCGGGGACGATCCGGGCGAGGGCGTGGCCGTAGAGGAGTCCGCCCGAGACGGTCTTGGTCCCCGGCGCCTTGCCCCGCTCGATCAGGAGGACGCTGCGGCCTGCGGCGGCGGCCGAATGGGCGGCCGCGATGCCCGCGAGGCCGGCTCCGACCACGACGACATCAAACCGCTCCATCGCCCTTGGATTCCCCCCGGGGTTTTAGCGTTCCCGCCTCGGCCGCCGTCGGCTCGGCCCGTGGCCGGTCCGGGGCCGCGCCCCGGGCGCCGGCCGGTCTACTCGTCGTCCCGGGGCCGGCGGCGGCGCCGGTCGTCCCGGTCGCCGGAGTCGGAGCGCCCGAACGAAGGTCGCCGTCGGAATCCGCCGCCTCCGGGCGGCCCGCGACCCCGGCCCCCGCCGGGAGTCCAGGCGCGGCGTCCGCCCGGGCGGAAGCTTCGGTCGCCCCCGCGCCGGTCGCCCCCCCAGCCGCCGCCTCCGCTCCGGCCCCGCCCTTCGGTTCTCGGTGGGAGGCTGAAGCGGTTGCCGCAGGAGGTGCACTCCCCCGCGACGGTCCCGTCCGGGTTGGTGGAGAAGCGGAGCGCCCCTCCGCACTCCCGGCACGGTCGGGTCGGTGGCGCCGAACCGAACTCCCGGTCCCTCGGCCGGGGAGGCGGTCGGCGGCTACGGTCGGGAGGCCGGGCGAAGGCGTCCTCCTCGTCGGCGCCGGCCCGGATGTAGGCGACGGTGGTGCCGCAGCTTCGGCAGACTGCTTCGACTCCCTGAGAGTCGGTCGATCGGAACCCGAGCGGGGCATGGCACTTTTCACAGGTGGGTCCGTCGGGCGCCGGCGAAGAGACCCCCTGGGCCACGACGGTCTCGCCCTCCGAGCCGGTCGCGTCACCGGCGAGGGGCGTGATCTCCTGGATGACCAGCATGGGCCGACCGCAGTCGGGGCAGGTGCCGCTCATCATGCGCGCGCTTCGAATGCTGACTTCCACTGCGGTGCCGCAGTCCGGACAGGTGCTGGTCATCGGGTTCCTGTCCCAGGGAGGTACGCGGTGGCTCATTACGGAGAGGTGAGCCCCCGGGAGCCGGACTGCGGCGCGGCGGAGCCGCGCGCACCCGCGCCCAAAGGCCCTTAACCGCCGTCGATCTAGCCAGTCTCGTGGCCGCCAAGCTCCCGATCTCCGAACGGCTCGGGGTCGATGCCTATACCTCCGACCGGGAGAGCCATCTGACCCTCTCCGATCCCGCCCGGTGCGTCACCTGCGTCCGCAAGCCGTGCATCCTGGTCTGCCCCGCGAAAGTCTACGAGTGGCAGGACGGACGGCTGGTCATCCACCATGAGAACTGCCTCGAACTCGGCGCCTGCCGGGTCGCCTGCCACGAACTGGGGAACGGCGCCCTGGTCTGGGAGTTTCCGAAGGCCGGCTTCGGTGTCAGCTTCCGCTACGGCTGACCGTCCGGCGGAGCCGCCTCCGGCCCCGACACATACGGGAGGATCGCGAGCAGGATCAGCCCCTCGGCCCTCCGGAGCAGCTTCTCAAAGCCGGGGCGAGAGATGCCCATCCGCCGGGCGAGGTCCTCGGTGCGGACATGCCGGGGGATCCGGTAGTAGCCGGCAGCGGTCGCGAGGCTGAGCGCCGCCCGTTGACGGTCGGTCAGCCGGCCGAACAGGCGGCCCACCGAAACCATCGTCCCGCCCTCGAGTCCGAGGCTTTCGAGCGAGTGGAGCGTAACCTCGACCGAGTCGACCTGGGACCGGAGCCCCTCCAGGGCCGATTGAACCGCCGGGCCCTCGTTGAGCAGGAAGTGGTAGATCTCCCCCCGGGCCGTGTAGCTGGACGGGGGGAGGTAGAGCGCCTCGCTGCGCTCGACCCTCGGGATCACCTGCCCGCGCTGGCAGCAGTCGCAGCCGGGGAACCGGACCAGCGCCGCCCGATCGCCGGGATCGGTGTGGACCAGTTCGCCCCCCCGCTCCCGGTACTCCGTCACCAGCCGGTCGAGTGCCTCCGGTTCGCCGGCGTGAATCTCCAGGTAGGCGTTGCGGCCTCGATGGCACAGATGGGTGACCCGGAGCCCCTCGACGGCCCGGACCGGGTTCGAGTACGGGCAGTCGTGCACGACCGTGAACTGTGCGGTGCGCATCGTCCGGGCCCGGTCCCCCCGCCGAGTTACATTGGTAACCCGTTAGATGAAGCTGCGCCTGGCGGTGGGGAGGGCGTGAGAACCATGCCGACCTTTGAAATCGAGCACACGTGGGAAGCCCCTCAGACGAATGCGGTCGTGAGCAAGGTCCAGGAGGCGGTCGCACTCGCCTCCGCGGGCAAGGTCCCGCCGGGGTTCACCCCGATCGCGATCTACGCCTTGCCCGGAGAGACCCGGGCCCGCTGCGTATGGGAGGCGCCCGGCGCCAAGGAGCTGGAAGCCCTTTATGCCGGCCTCGGTGTCCCGACCCGCCGAACCATCCGACCGGTCAACGCGTTCTACCGGCGGCCGTAGCCGCGCCGAAGGGCACCGGCCCCGACCCCCGGGGCGATCTCCGGGGGTTTCCCGTGCCCCGTCAGGGATAACGGGGTGCCCGGGCTGGCTCCCCCCGAGACTCCCATGAGTTCCGAGTCGCCTCCAATGGCGTTCGCCGACTCCGATCGCCGGTGCCCGACCTGGCTCCTGAACCTCCCGATGCGCCGGAGCCTCTCCCCGATGCGCCGCTGGTTGGAGCGGTGCGGGATCGGCCCGGGCGAGACCGTCGCCGATCTGGGCGCCGGGACCGGAATGCTGCTCCCCTGGATCCTGGAGCGGGTCGGGGATTCGGGTACGGTATGGATGGTCGATATCGACCCGCGGAATCTGATGGCGGCCCGGATGAAGCTCGGCGGGACCGTACGGTTTGCCGACCGGGTCCGCTGGCTCGCCCACTCGGCGGCGGTCCTGCCCGAGATCCCCACGGGGTCGGTCGATCTGGCGGTCTCCTTCGGGCTGCTCTGCTGCATGGTGGAAAAGGAGAAGGCGGTCGACGAACTGTACCGGATCCT
>JBBYJM010000019.1:0-7459 GCA_043196275.1 Thermoplasmata archaeon | reverse complement strand
AAGGTCAAGCCGGTCCTCTTCATCAACAAGGTCGACCGGGCCATCAAGGAGCTGCAGCTCACCGCCGACGCCCTCCAGAAGAGGTTCACCACCATCATCTCCGAGGTCAACGAGCTCATCCGACGGATGGCGCCCGACGAGTTCGTGGACGAGTGGAGCGTGGACCCCCGGGACGGATCGGTCGCCTTCGGCTCCGGCTACGACAACTGGGCGATCAGCGTCCCGTACATGCTCAAGACCGGCGTCAAGTTCCCGGACATCATCGAGTATGTCTCGACCGGGCGGACCAAGGAGATCGCCCAGCGGGCGAAGATCAACGACGTCGTCTTCGACATGGTCGTCCGGCACCTGCCGAGCCCCCATGTCGCCCAGAAGTACCGCATCCCGAACATCTGGCGCGGCGATGTGAGTTCCCCGATCGGCCAGGCGATGCTCAACACCGACGCGAGCGGGCCGACCTCCTTCATGGTCACCGACATCACGATGGACCCCAGTGCCGGGGAGATCGCCACCGGACGGCTCTTCTCGGGCCGCATCGCAAAGGGGATGGAGCTCTCCCTCGCCGGTTCGAAGATCAAGAACCGGGTCCAGCACGTCTCCCTCTTCATGGGGCCGGAGCGGCTCATGGTCGACGAGGTGACCGCCGGTAACATCGCGGCGGTGATCGGTCTCAGCGACGCCTACGCCGGGACGACGATGGGCACGACGCCCGACATGACCCCCTTCGAGGAGATCCGGCACGTCTCCGAGCCGGTCGTGACGGTGGCCATCGAGCCGAAGCACATGGGCGATCTGCCGAAGCTCATCGAGACGATGCGCAAGATCGCCAAGGAGGACGCCAGCCTGAAGGTCGAGATCAACCCCGAGACGGGGGAGCATCTCCTCTCGGGGATGGGCGAACTCCACCTCGAGATCACCCAGTACCGCATCCAGAACGACTACAAGGTCGAGATCCAGGGGTCGAAACCGATCGTCGTCTACCGGGAATCGGTCAAGGGTCCCGGCGGGCCGTTCGAGGGGAAGTCCCCGAACAAGCACAACAAGTTCTACTTCGAGGTCGAGCCCCTGCCCGAGGCGGTCATCCAGGCGATCAAGGACGGCGAGATCCCCCAGGGCAAGTCGTTCAAGGACCTCAAGGCATTGGTCACCAAGTTTGAGACCCTCGGGATCGAACGCGACGAGGGTCGCGGGTTGGTCGAGGTCGAGGGGACCAACATCCTCTTCGATGTCACGAAGGGGATCCAGTACCTCAACGAGACGATGGAGCTCATCATCGATGCCTTCAAGGAGGCGATGAACCGGGGGCCGCTCGCCAACGAGAAGGTCTACGGCCTCAAGGCGCGCCTGGTCGATGCGAAGCTCCATGAGGATTCGATCCACCGGGGTCCCGCCCAGACGATTCCGGCCGCCCGGTCGGGGGTCTACGGGGCGATGGTCCTCGCGGGCCGCATCCTGCTCGAGCCGTTCCAGAAGGTCACCGTCAACGTGCCCCAGGACGTCCTTTCGGGGGCCACCCGGGAGCTCCAGCGGCGGCGCGGGGAGATCCTCGATATGACGAATGTCGGAGACCTCCAGACGGTCGTCGCGAAGATTCCCGTCGCCGAGATGTTCGGGTTCGCCTCGGACATCCGCAGCGCGACCGCGGGCAAGGTCCTCTGGTCGACCGAGTCGATGGGCTTTGAACCGGTGCCGACGGAGATGCAGAGCGGCGTGGTCGCCCAGGTCCGGCAACGCCGGGGGCTCAAGCCCGAGCCGTACGACGCGGCCTACTACTCCGGCTGATCGGGGGGCGGGCCATCGCCCGAGATCGCCTCAGGCGGCCGTCGGCGACCGACCGGCGGTCCGGGCTCGGCTCGGGCGCCGCCATCGGAAGGTGTCGTCGAGGGTCCGCTGGGATCCGTCTCTCGGACCCTCCGCCGACCGGGCCCGGAGCGGCCAGGCCCCTTCGCGCTCGAGCAGCCAGCGTTTGCGCCACCGCCCGAGTCCGTAGCCGGTGACCGAACCGTCCTGCCCGACGACCCGGTGGCAGGGGATGATGATCGGGATGGGGTTGCGGTGCATCGACCCCCCGACGGCCCGGGCCGATCCGGGATAGCCGGCCCGGCGCGCGAGCTCCCCGTAGGTGATCGTCGATCCGATGGGCACCGTCCGGAGCCGGGCCCAGACCTTCTGGTCGAAGTCGGAGGCCGAGACCGGCTTCGGCTCAAGATCGAACCGGTCGCGCTGCGAGCGGAAGTACTCGGCGAGCTGACGGGGCGGGCTCTCCGGAGGGAACGGCGGCCGGCGGCGGAGCGCCTCGACCGGGGCCCCGGACTGGGGGCTCCCGCGCTCGACCAGGTCGACCACGAACACCTCCCGGCCCCGGTAGACGATCCGGAACGCCCCGATCGGGGTGGGCACATCCGCCACCTCGAGCCGGTCGTCGGGCACGGCCGCGGCCACCGCGCGCGGCCTTATCTCGGTTTCAACCGAGGCTCTCGACCCCCGTCGAGGTGATGCGGAACTCGGCGGCCCCTTCCGGCCGGGACCGGTGCTTCATCAGGACCGCCCGTCGATACGGCCCGTCCCCGCGGTCGAGCCGCAGGATCGTCTTCGCCGCGTGCTGGAGGAAGCTCCCGCCGAGCGGTTCCAGGGTGCCGTCGCGGGGGTTGCGCCAGACCTGGTTGGTGACGGGGACCGGGATCCCCCGCTGGAGCGCCACCGAGACCAGGTCGGCGATCTCGACGGCCAGGGATTGGCGGGCGGCGTCCTCGCTCTCACCCGACAGCGCGAGCCGGTAGAAGTAGGTGACCGAATCCACGACCACGAGGGCGACCCGCCGGCGCACGTCCCGGGCCAGGGCGACCGCGGCCCGGACGGCCCGGGTGTGCTCGTCGAGGCTCCGGGGAGTCGAGAGCAGAAGGTGCTCGAGCACCTGGGGCAGCCGGTCGCCGGAGATCTGGGCGAGCCGGTTCGGGCTCACCCCTTCGGCATCGACGTAGATCACCCAGCCGTCGTCCCGGGTCGCCTGGAGGGTCGCCTGCAGGCAGAGGATCGTCTTCCCGCTCCCGCCCTCCCCGTAGAGCTCGGTCAGGCAGTCGGTCTCGAGGCCGCCGCCCAACAACCGGTCGAGGCTCGCCACGCCCCACGGCAGCACGGTCGGGACCATGGGGCGGGAACCGAGCGTCGGGGTTTAACGGCTCGCCCGGGGATGGGCGGTGCCGGATCGGCTCACCGGGCCTTGAGGACCTTCTTCACGTTGGGATGTTCCTTCGTGAAGATCTTGCCGCCGCAGTTGTCGCAGCGGACCCCGAAGAGATTGGAGTCGGAGGGCAAGGCCTCCCCGCAACGGATGCACCGGAACATGGCGTCGAATGGCTCCGCGGTCCCCTTAAGCCTTGCCGGCGGGCTTGGCCGGGGTCACGTCCTCGCTGCGGGCGATCGGCGGGGCCGGGGTGAACAGGTAGGCCCCCGAGGCGAACTGGGTCTGGCAGCGCCGGCACTCGAAGACCCCGCTCGAAATCCGCCGGACAGTGACGGTGGAGCAGCGGGGGCAGGGGGCGTCGACCGACCGGCTCCGGTCGAGTTCGCCGACCCGCCGGCGGATCCGGAGCCCGTAGCGGGCCCCCATCCAGCCGGTCGACCCGATCTTCTTCGTCCGCTGACTCATGGCGTCATTCCCTGGGCGAGCGCCCGCATCCGGTCGCCGTGCTGGAAGGCACGTTCGACGACCTCTTTAATGTCTTCGGGGGAGAAGGCCCCGACCAAGCCCTTCTGCATCGCCACGATCCGACCCGTCTCGTCGGTCGCGACCGTGATCCGCCCCTGGGCCGCCTTCTCCTCGTCGAACGTCGGATCGACGAG
Organism: Thermoplasmata archaeon; assembly: GCA_043196275.1. GTDB lineage: Archaea > Thermoplasmatota > Thermoplasmata > Lutacidiplasmatales > UBA184 > Lutacidiplasma. The sequence continues at coordinate 3,616 of JBBYJM010000019.1, read as the reverse complement.
GATCGCATCCCCGAGACGGACGAAGGTGCACTCGATGGGCCGGTGGACGACCTCGAGGGGGATGTCGGTCTCGGCGACACCGAACCGCTTCCGCGGCAGGGTCGCATGGCTGAGGGCGGCGACCGCCGAAAGGAGCGCCGCGTCGATCAGGTTGCCGGAGTGGTCGAGGACGTGGACATCCACATAGCAGACCCAGCTCTTCTCGCCCGGGGTGACGCAGAGCTGAGTGAGGTCGATCGTCTCGGCGGCGCGGATCGCCCGGTCGACCACTCGCGAAGTCTCGATGGCGGTGGTCGTCGGGGGCCCCGGCTCGAAGACCGGAGAGGAAAGCGGGATCAGCTCGGCGTTGGTGGTGAGGACGCCCGCATTCGGGGTATCCGGGAACGGCTTGCCGAGTTCGAGCTTGACGCCGCAGAGCACCTTGGTGTCCCCGAGGTGGACGAACGCCGAGCCGTCCGCGTTCGCGGCGAAGCCGGGCTCGATGCGGATCGGGCGGTACTCGTCGATCCCCCGGCCGTCGAGCCGCTTGCCCTTTGACGCGAGGTCGAGGAGATGGGTGGTCAGGATCTCGGCCGAGACTTCGCCGCTCATGCTTCAGCCCCCGCGTCGGTCGTCGTGTAGCGCGTCCGCAGGGCCTCCTTCATCTTTTCGTGGACGTCCCGGCAGCCCTTGACGCCGAGGTCCAGCGCCTTGGAGAGCTCTTCCCGGGTCATGTGCCCTTCCATCTGGAGGAGCACCATCCGACCGGACTGAGGGACCATCGCCATCGGCAGGTCCGCCTCGCCGAAGTTGTCCTCCTCCTTCTTGAGGTCCAGGACGATCTCGCCGGCGACCTTGCCGACGGCGACCGCAGGTAGGAGGTCGACCATCGGGATCCCCGCGTCGGCCAGCGCGACCGACGCCGCCACGACGCCGGCGCAGCGGGTGCCGGCGTTCGCCTGGAGGACCTCGATGTACACGTCGATGCTGGTCCGGGGGAACTCCTCCGCGAAGACCACCGAGTCGAACGCTTCGGCGATGACCTTGGAGATCTCCTGGGAGCGTCGGTCAAGGCCGGGCCGCTTGCGCTCATCGACCGAGAAGGCCGCCATGTTGTAGCGGCACTGGACGATCGCCCGGTGGTTCTCCTGGAGGTGGCGGGGGTGGACCTCCCGCGGCCCGTAGACGGCCGCCATGACCTTGTTGGCGCCCCACTCGACGAACGCCGAACCGTCGGCCTGACGCAGCGGACCGGCGACGATATGGATGGGTCTCAGTTCGTCCCACCGGCGGCCGTCGATCCGTCGTCCGTCCGGCGTCATCAGGACCGGGACATCTTTCGCTCCTACACTTCCCATGGTTTTCTCCTTGGACTGGTTGGATGGATGGACTACAGCTCGTCCGGGCCCGGCCCGTCCGGTTCCGGCCCCTCGCGTTCGGGGGCCGCGTCGACCAGGGACCGGGGCGCCGAACGCATCAACAGGTCGGCCGACGAGGCGGTCGCCGCGAGGTAGCTTTCGACCCGTTCGGTCAGACCGGGCCGGTGCCCTTCGTCGTCGATCAGCCGGAGCGACTCGGCGACCCGCTGGATCGCCTCGGGGGTCCCGTCGATCCAGATCCGGCCGTTGCGGCCGACCGCCACCCGGGCGCCCGTGAGCCGGGTGATCGTCTGGATCATCGAGGCGCCGCGTCCGATGACCCGGGGGATCTTGGCGGGGCTCACCGTGATGATCGTCCCCCCCTCGAGCTTGCCGAGGCCGTCCCCCAGCATCGTGACCCCGATCCGGCCGGTCGCCTCGAGGCTTTCGACCCGGACCAGGACCGCATCGCCGACCCGGAGGTAGTTCTGGGTCTCGCCGATCTCGATCGACCAGGGGGTCCCGGTCATGTGCAACGGGGCCCAGCGGGGGGCCCCGATGTTGAGCAGCCAGAAGGTCCCCTGGACATCCACGACCGTACCGATGACCTCGTCGCCTTCCTTGGGGATGTAGCGCCCGTTGAGGGGGACGACTTGGGCGAGCGGGGGTCGGGGCTGATAGAGGCCGAGGACGCTCGCGAAAATCCGATCCCCGACTCGGTAGGTGCCCCGGCCCGGCTTCCAGCCGGCGCCGGCGACCTGGTCCCCCGGGAGGACTAGGACCCTCTCCCCGGACTCCGGGGAGGATTCGTCGCGGCGACCGCCCCGACGATGGGGTCGATGACTTCTGCCCATTGTTCCTTCTGCACCGGAACTTCGGACAGGGGTACGCTATTTAACTAAAGCGGTCTCGGCCGTCCCCTTCGTGCGGGCGTTGAGCCGGGCGTACAGGTCACTCTGGACCCCGGCGGGGATCTCGAGGATCCCGCTCCAGGAGCCGTCGGAGAGCCAGTTCTCTTCGAGCAGTTTGCCCTGCGCCTTCAGGTCCCCGATCGTCCGGGGGTAATCCTGGGCGCGCAGGTGGATCTTGACCCGGACCGTGTCGAACCGGATCGGCAGGATCGGCCGGAGCTTCGTGAGGACCTCCTGGACCTGCTGATCGACCGGCTTGAACGGATCGACATGGAACTTGGCCTCCGCCATCGCGGCCTCGATCCGGGCCGGGGGATGGGGGGCTCCCGTCTGGGGGTTCATCGCGTTGCGGGCGATGGTGGTCACGATCTGGCGGAGCTTCACCGCCTGAAGCTGGTGCCGCTGCTCGGTCGTGACCTGGACATCCCCCTTCTGGATGATCTGGGTCGCGATCTCGGCCAGGTTCAAGGTGTGGAAGGTGCGTTGGAGGTGTTCGTCGGAGACCTTCTCCCCTTTGCGGGCGTCCTTGAAGATCTGCTCGAGCGCGAGCTTGTCGGTGAGGTCGACCGACTGGCCGTCCTTGATCGCCTGGACGGCCGCGGGGTCGACGAGCACCTCGAACCGGGAGCCGCCGGTCTCCCACCGGGCGATCACCGCGTCATCGACCTTGACCATCGGAACCCTCCGAGGTCGGTCCGCCCCTACGAGCGGGAGTTCCGGCCGGGAGCACCGGCCGACGGGAGCCGGGCGACGTACTTCTGGGTCTCCTCGACCGACAGGCGGCGCATCCCGCCCGCCCCGCGGTCGATCGTACAGACCTCGACCTGGGCCAGGGTGGAGGCATCCTCCAGGCCGGCCCGCAGGCCCTCCAAGGCGAGGAGGATCGCGGAATCCCGGTCCAGGCCGTCCTTGTACTTCTGCTCGAGCAGTTCCATGACCGGGCCCTTGTTGCCCCCGGTCGAGGTCGCCTTGAAGCTGTTAAGCGATCCCGACGGCTCGGTCTCGAAAAGATGGATCCCCGAATCGTCGTATCCGCCGACCAGGAGGGCGGTCCCGAAGGGTCGGACCCCTCCGTACTGGGTGTACTGCTGCTTATAGTCGCAGATCTTCCGGACCAGGAGTTCCACCGCGATCGGTTCGGCGTAGGTCACCCGGTTGAGCTGGGCCTGCAACCGGGCGAAGTCGACCAGGACCCGGGCATCCGCGACCAGGCCGGCGGTCGCGCAGCCCACCTGCTCGTCGATCGCGTGGATCTTCTCGAGGCTCGCCGGCTCCGCGAGCTTCGCATTGGGGATCCTCCGGTCGGCGACCAGGACCACCCCGTCCTCGTAGACGACCCCGGCCGTGGTCGCCCCCCGACGCACGGCT
>JBBYJM010000018.1:0-7589 GCA_043196275.1 Thermoplasmata archaeon | reverse complement strand
ACGATGGCGCCGTCGCTCGACGCGGCGCTGGCCGCCGGGGCGTCGGCGATCCGGGCGGTCTGGTCGGAGGGCCGGCCGCTCTGCGGATCGCCGGACGCAAACGACGAATACCCTCGCCGCTAGGTCCGGGTCTCCATGGCCGGCCCGTCGACCCCGCCCCCGTTCCGGGAGATCTCCCCCACCATGCGGGTCGACATCCACATCGACGACTGGCGGGCGGAGATCCCCCCGGAGGCGCCGGCCGAGGAGCGGGAGCGACGGCTCTACGACCGGGCCTGGGCGGCCTACCAGGAAGGCGACTACGGCTTCGGGCTCTGGTGCTGGAAGGAGTGCGACCGGCTGACCGTCGCCCTGGGCGGTCGGCTCCCGGAGGTGAACCGGGTCCTCGGCCCCGGTCGCTACTTCGGATTCTCCCATCGTCGGGCGGTCGCCGAGCGGGTCCCGCTCGACCGGCTCTATCGGCCGCGCCGGGGCGACATGAGCACGCCCCGGACCGATGCCTTCGTGCTCCCGCACTACCAGGTCCTCTGCGTCCTGCTCGTCCAGGCCGCCGGTGGAGACCCGAAGCTGGGCGCCCAGCTCGCGATCGCCTTAGGGGAGCTCGAGGAGCAGCGGCGGGCCGACCCGCTCCTCCGCCAGTTCGAGACGTTCCGGGAACTGTTCACCCGGGCGACGGCCCCGCCGACGGCTCCTTCCCCCCCGAAGGCGTCGGGCCCCGAGCCCTCGGCCGTCCCCGAGGCCCCGACCGGGGCCGCCCCTAAGCGATCCTCCCCCCGGCCGCGCCGCTCGGCGTCACGATCCCGTGGATCTCCACCCCCGTAGGCGGCCCGCGGGCCCGGTGGGTTCATCGCCTAAATAGGCCGGGGGAAGTCCCGGGTCGCTTCTCCGCGCACATGGATGCGACCACCTCCGCCTATGCCCCGCATCCGACGACCGCGGCAACGTCGAAGGCCCGTCCGCCCCCGATCGTCACCGGGCGGGCCGTTCCTCTCGTCCTGGTGCCGGTGGGGGCGCTCGTCATCGCCGTCGGGCTCCAGCAGTTCGTGCTCCTCGACTACGTCCACGTGATGACCGGGGCGCTCTGGACCGGCATCGACATCTTCCTCGGCCTGGTGATCGGGCCGATCCTCGGCCGGATGACGGGACCGGCCCGGGCCGACTTCGTCCAGCGGCTGGTCCCGACGATGCTCTTCCTCATGCCCGCGCTCGCGACGGTGGCGATCACGTCGGGGATCTATCTCGCGCAGATGGACGGGATCTTCAACCTGGGCTACCTGGCGATCCAGGTCGCCGGGATCCTCGTGCTGATCCTCGCCGTCCAGGGGTTCGGGGTCTTCCTCCCCAACGAACTTAGGATCGTCCTGGAGCTGCGCAAGCCCCGCCCCGATCTCGAGAAGATCGGCCGGCTCGGGTTGCTCAACGCCCGATTGGCCGGGGGACAGGCGGCGGTCCAGCTGGCGCTCATCTACGTCATGGCCAACCTGGCCGCCGGCCAGGTCCATCTGTAGGAGCGCCGGTCCGGCCCGGCCGGGACTCGGCCCGCGCCCCGTCCGTTTGTTTATTACACCGCTCCGCCCTCCGGCCCATCGATGGAGCCCGAGGAGGCCCGGTCGCTGGTCCGGTCGACAGCGCTCGCCGGCTGGCAGATCCAGGGCCGGTGGGACCCGCTCCTGGTCGTCCGGGCCGAGGGCTCGCGGTTCTGGGACGCCCGGGGCCGGGAGTACCTCGACCTCTCCTCCCAGCAGGTGGCCGCGAACCTGGGCTACGGCAACCGAGCGGTCACCGACGCCCTGGTCGCCCAGGCCCAGAGCCTCCCCTACGTGAGCCCCTCCTTCGCCACCCCGGTCCGGGCGGAGCTCAGCCGGAGCCTGGGAACGGTCGTCCCCCAGGGCCTGCACCACTACTTCTTCAGCAGCTCCGGCACCGAAGCGAACGAGGCGGCGCTCAAGATGGCCCGCGGGGGGACCGGACGTCGCCGGGTCGTCGCCCGGTCCCGGTCCTACCACGGCTCGACGGCCGCCGCGCTGAGCGTCTCGGGGGATCTGCGCCGCCGGGCCGTCGAACCGACGCAGTCGGTCGCCGGCACCGTCTTCGCGCCGGACTGCTACTGCTACCGGTGCCCGTTCGGGCTCGAGTATCCGTCGTGCGGCGTCGCCTGCGCCGAGTACGTCGACGAACTCATCGAGCGGACCGGAGACGTGGCCGCGATGATCGTCGAGCCGGTCGTCGGGACCAACGGCGTGCTGGTCCCGGTCCCCGAGTACCTGCCGAGGCTCCGGGCGATCACCCGGGCGCGGGACGTCTGGCTGATCGCCGACGAGGTGATGACCGGCTGGGGCCGCGTCGGCGAATGGTTCGCCGTCGATCGCTACGGGGTGGTGCCCGACCTTCTGACCACGGCGAAGGGGCTCACCGGCGCCTACGCCCCCCTCGGCCTCACCGCCGCGAGCGACGCGGTCGTCGCCGCCTGGCAGGACCGCTACCTTCCGATCGGCCACACCTACGAGGGCCACCCGTTGACGCTCGCCCCGGCCGTCGCGGCGATCGAGGAGTACCGCCGGAAAGATCTGATCGCGAAGTCCCGCCGCGACGGCGAGTACCTGTTCACCCGGCTGCGGGAGATCCAGGCCCGGCACCGGTCGGTCGGCGAGGTCCGGGGCCTCGGCCTCTTCGCCGCGGTCGAGCTGGTCCGAAACCGGGCCACGAAGGAGCCGTTCAACACCGAGGAGGACCGGAGGGCGGGCCGACCGCTCGTGGTCGAGGCGGTGGCCCGGGCGATGATGGCCGAGGGGGTCTACTGCATGGCCTGGGTGAGCCACCTCGTGGTCGCCCCCCCGCTCATCATCACCCGGGAGGAGCTGGATCGGGGACTGGAGGTGCTGGACCGGGCCCTCGTCGTTGCCGACGCCGAGTCGGCCGAGCGGCCCGGGTGAGTCGGCTCAGGATTGAACACTTCGGGGCCCGGGGAAGCGCGGACGGTCGATCGGTCGAAATCGGAGGCAGCACGACGCGGTGGTTGATCCAGTTCGGCTACGACGGCCGTTCCTTCAGCGGCTGGGCCCGCCAGCCGGGCCAGACCACAGTGGAGGGGACGCTCCGGGACGGACTGCGCCGGCACGGGATCGGGGGCCGGACGGCCGCCGGGTCGCTCGAGGTCGCGAGCCGGACCGATGCCGGGGTCAGCGCCCGGGCGAATGCCCTCACCCTGACCAGCGACTGGGCGGCGCCCGCCCTGCTCCGGGCGCTCAACGGGATCTCCCCCCGGATCTTCTTCCGGGCGGCGACCGAAGTCCCGGACGGCTTCCGCGTCCGGCACGCCCGCTTTCGGCAGTACCGCTACTTCCTGGACGGCGGGCCGGAGCGGGTCGAACGGCTCCAGCCGATCGCCGACCGGCTCGGGCACCGGGTCGACGCCCGGAGCTTCGGACGGGGGCTTCCGGCCGCCGAACCCAAGTTCCGGCCGCTGAACCGGATCACGGTCCGGCACGATGGGGTCGTTGCCTGGATCGAGGTCGAGGCCCCGTCGTTCGTCTGGGGGATGGTCCGGAAGATCGTCACCGGCCTCGGCGAGGTCGAGTCCGGCCGTCGGAGCGCCGCCGAGCTCGAACGGGCCGCCCTCGGCGAGCAGCGGCTCACCCTCGCCCTGGCCCCTCCCGAGCCCCTGGTCCTCTGGGCGGTGGAGTACGACCGGCCCTGGAGCCACGTGGCGGCCCGCCTGAGCCGGCACCAGGAGGCGCATCTCCGGGAGATGGATCGGCAGGCCCGGCTCCTCCCGGCGCTGCGTCGGGCGATCGGGTTCGGCTCCGGGGACCCCCCGCCATCGGGATAAGCCGGCGCCGGCCTACGGCCCCCATGAGCGACCCTTCTTCGGCTGCCCAGGGGGACTCGTCGGTCGAACGGGCGACCTTGGGGGGCGGCTGCTTCTGGTGCATGGAGGCGGTCTTCCTCGAACTGCGCGGGGTCCGGTCCGTGACCTCGGGCTACGCCGGAGGCACGACCCCGAATCCGACTTACGAGATGGTCTGCTCGGGCCGGACCGGCCATGCCGAGGTCGTCCAGATCGAGTTCGATCCCCGGACGATCGGCTACGCCGACCTGTTGAGGATCTTCCTGACCGTCCACGACCCGACGACCCGGGACCGCCAGGGGCACGACGTCGGGACCCAGTACCGGTCGATCATCCTGACCCATTCGGACGCGCAGGCCCGCACCGCCCACGAGGTCCTGGCGGAGATCACGGCGGCCGGCGTCTGGAAAAAGCCGCTCGTGACCCAGGTGGTCCCGCTCACCGCCTTCTACCCGGCGGAGGAGTACCACCGGCAGTACTTCCGGCGCCATCCCGAGCAGTCGTACTGCCAGATCGTCATTGCGCCCAAGGTGGCCCACTTCCGCGAGCAGTACCGGGATCGCTGGCAGCCCCCGTCCGCGTAGGTCGCTCGCGGGGGCGGTCCGGCTCAGAAGTGCCAGGCCGGGCCGCCGTATCCGTCGGGGAGCCGGTGCGGTTCGGGGCCGCCGAACGGATCCGGCCGGGGCGTGGGAGTTCGGCCGGTCGTGCGGGCGATGTACGCATCGATCGCCTCGGCGGCCTTCGTCCCCGCCGCCATCGCATAGACGACCGACCGGCCCCCGGCGGCGAAGACCCCCTCGACGTCGGTCATCCAGTCCTCGTGCCGTCCCTCCGGCCAGGGGTGGTGGCTCAGGTTGAAGTCCAGCTCCGTCGGCAGTCCCTGGATGTCGGCCGTCTCGCCGACCGCCACGATCACCGTGTCGCAGGGGATCGTCTCCTCCGAGTTCGGGATCGGCCGGGTGGTCGGCCGGCCGTGGGCGTCGGGCGGTCCGAGTTCGGTCTGCTGGACCACCAGCCCCTCGATCCGGTGGGTGCCGAGGATCCGGACCGGGGCGCGGTCGTAGAGGAAGTTCACGCCCTCGGCGCCGCCGCCGTCGACCTCCTCGCTTCCGGCCGGCATCTCGGCCCGGCCCTTGCGGTAGACGACGGTCACGGCGCCCTGGTCGGCGAGGCGAAGCGCCGACCGGGCGGCGTCGAGCGCGACGTCCCCGCCGCCGATGACGACCACGGTCCGGTGCTTCCGGCCGAGGAGCCCCTCCGGGCCCTGGTTGACGGCGAGCAGGAACGGGAGGGCGTGGTAGACTCCGGGGAGCTCCTCGCCGGGGATGCCGAGCGCCCGGGGGTTCGACGCCCCGATCGCGACGAAGACCGCGAGATACCCCTCCGCCCGGAGGCTCTCGGGGGTGAAGTCGACCCCGGCCTTCTTGCCGAGCACCCAGGTGATATCGAGGTTCTTGAACCGGGCGAGATCCCGGTCGAGGTCGCCGTCGGCGAGGTGGTAGCGGGGGATCGTGTCGATCTGCCCCCCGAGGAACGGTTCGGCCTCGAAGACCGTGACCCCGTAGCCCCGCAGGGCGAGCTCCCAGGCGCACATGATGCCGGCCGGTCCCCCGCCGACGACCGCGACCCGCTGGTGGCGCGGGGCGCCGGGCACGTAGAGGAGATCGGAGCGGCCGTGCTCCAGGGCGGCCCGTTTGAGGTGCCGGATCGCGATGGGCACCCCGCGATCCCCCATCACGCAGCCGTCCTCGCAGTAGTGGTAGCAGGTCTTGCAGAGGACCGTCGCGAGCGGGTTGTCGAGGAGCGTGAGCCGGGCGGCGTCGTCAAACCGTCCCTCCCCGATGAGCCGGATGTACCCCCGGCAGTCCTGGGTGATCGGGCAGGCCTGGACGCAGAACGGCATCGCGCACTGGAGGCACCGCCGCGCCTCGACGACGGCCTGGTCGCGGTCGTAGGGCAGAAGCTCCTCTTCGAATTTCACCGCCCGCTCCTTCGGGTCGACCTCAGGGATCGGGGTGCGTTGGTATCGAGTGGACTCTCCCATGGACCTCGCCCCGGGGCCGACACCGCCGATGGAGTATATTTTCATCGGCGGCCCGGCGCCCTCCGCCGTCCATGGGGAGGTGCCGGCGCGTGCGCAGGTTCAAATAGTCGGTCCGACCCATTCGAGTCGGCTCGGCCCCCGCGGGGGCCCGGGCTCCCCGAGAGGCGATGTCGACTCCCCCACCGAATGCGGCGGTTCCGATCGTGACCGTCCCGCCTCCGCCTCCCCCGCCGCCGCCCGGAGGGTTCGGCGCCCCCCGATCCCTCACCGGGGCCGAACGGGAGGGGCTGCGGAAGATCTCGAACGGGGCGGTCATCGGCGTCGTCGGGGCCGTAGTGAACCTGATCATCGCCGGTGCGCTCGATGTCGGCGGATTCACCCGCGCCCTTTTCCTAGAGTCCAAATTCTCGGCCTGGCAGAGCTGGATCTGGGTGATCGTGGCCCTGGCGTTGGGGATCGTGTTCACGCTGATCGAGTTGACCTGGATGCGCGACGGGCTGCGGCGGCTCCCCGGGCCCTCCCCGGAGCTCGCCGGTCCCCTGAGTCTCTCGCGGCTGATGTACCCGGGGCTGATTCTCCTGTTCGTGGGCCTCGTCGTCCTCCTGGGGACGATCGGGTCGGTGCTGACCTGCACCCCGTCCGGAATGGGCCCCGCTATGGCGACGTGCGTCCGGACGGGCGCCCTATGGCCGATTTTGGCCGGGGCGGGATTGAGCGTCATTGGGGGAATCCTCACGGTCGTCGGATGGATCTTCCTCGGGATCGGGATCTGGCGGCTCGAGCGCCGCTACCACCAGTCGCTCATCCAGGTGGGCGCGGTCCTCCTGGTGCTCTTCCCGCTGCTCGGAAACATCCTCATCTGGGTTGGCCTCCGGCAGGTTCAGGATCTGCCGACGGCGCCGTCGGGGTAGGCGACGACGCTGGGGTCTGCCCCGGCCGGGACTTACGGGGCCCGCTCGTGTTCGGCGACCCAATCGATCCCCTCCAGGAAGCCCTGGAGGGTCCAGTAGGTCCGTAGGAACTCGTATCCCCGTGCCGTGATCGTATAGGTCGGCCGGTCGCCCGGTTCGGCTCCCAGGAGCCCGACCTCGACGAGTCGATCGACGATCGGGTGGAGCCGGTCGATCGGCATGCCCGATCCGTACGAGAGCCGGGTGATCCCGGCGCGCCCCAGGTGCCGCTTCGCGACCTCGAGCACCGAGGCGTAGAGGGCCAGGGGGTCGCGGCGGCGCCGAGGAGGACGAGCGGCGGTCATGCGCGCCTAGAGCGGGAACGGGGGTAGCGTACCCACCTGGCGGGCGTTCCCCGCCTGCGCCTTCGGGTCGACCCGCAGCTGGCGGAGGTACACCACCTCGTCGACCTCGGCCCCGGCCCGAAGCTCGACCTCCTCCGCCACGATCCGTCGGACGCGGGCATCGTGGTCGACCAGCACCGATGTTCCGAACACCTCCTCGGCCGTCGAGTGGGCGCCGAGCTCGACCCGGTCGCCGATGAGCGGACCCCGTGAGGTCGACCGCTTCCCGAGCCGCAGCCGGCCGGCCCGCGCGCCGGCCCGGGTCGAGATCGCCCCTCCGACCTCGAGGCTCTCGGCGGCCACGGCCCGCTCCGCCTCCAGCCGCCCTCCGATCTCGACCTCCCGCGCCCGGAGCGCGCCGTCGATGGAGGCCCGGCCCCCGACCTCGAGCCGGCCGGAAAGCT